>PAZE01000049.1 GCA_002716065.1 Crocinitomicaceae bacterium
ATTTTACGATCCTGATGCATTAGTAGAAGATTCTAACGCCTATGAAATAATAACCAATGAGCTTTCTTTATGGTCTGAGAATGGAATTGATGTTTCAGCAAAAGGGATAAATGTAATTGCATTGAATTTTCTTTTGCGCTCAGCAATGGATGTGCTGGCTTTATTGGGAGTTGCACTTATGTTTTATAGAATGAAAATAGGATACTCTATTTATGTTTTATTTCAATTATTGTATGTTGTTCTCCCTTTTTTACTTTTTAGGGAGGGATTCTCATCTGTAATTCCATTGCAGATTTCTGCTGTCAACCTAATTTATGTTGCCCTTTTTACAACACAGAGAAAGCATTTTATTTCTAGGGATAAATAATTGCTTAAAAATCTTTACTTTTTACTAAACCTTATCCATAGAAAAAACGTTTAGTAGTTTAATTGGAAGATTCACCGCCCATATCAACTAAGAAAAATAAATCTACTTTTCTTTCCCGTTTTATCTATTTTTTTCCTTTTCAATTACTTGTTCTTCATTTGAAAAGAAACCATGTTTTGCTTGTTTTTTGGTTGCTTTTATTTTTATATGTCTCCAATTTATTTGGGAAGAGTTTTGGAATAGTTTCCCTTTTTTTAGCTCCTGAATACAACGGAGAAATTAGTATCTATTCATTTGTGATATTAGGGTTTTCTCTTGGAGGATTTATAATGGCTTTTCATATCTATAGCTATATCATGTTTTCTTCTGAATTTCTTTTTTTGGCAACACTTGCAAGGCCATTTTTGAAATTTTGTTTAAATAATATGATTATTCCATTGGCTTTTATTTTAACACATGTATACAATACGTATTTCTTTTTACGAGATGAACAATTACTTGATTCTATTGTTACTATATACTGTATTTGCTCGTTGTTTGTCGGATTAATTATCTTCTATTTTATTGCTGTTATCTATTTTGTAAAATTCAATAAAAATGTATATGCTATAAGCGGGAAATCGGAAGATTATTATGATCAACTTTTGGATAAAAAGGTTAGGGAGTCCACCTTAATGAAAAAACAAAAAATAGCCAGTAAAATAAAAGAAAATAGAAATAAGCGGATAGAAACCTATATGTCTGGAATTTTTAAAATTTCACTTGCTAGATCCACAGACCATTACGATAGATCTTTAATTGATAAGGTGTTTTCTCAAAATCACATAAATGCTTCATTTTTTGAAATTGCATTAATTCTATCTTTTGTTACTTTGGGTCTTTTCAGAGAAATTGAACTATTGACTATTCCCGCAGGTGCAAGCATACTGCTTCTTTTTACTTTATTGGTTATGGTTTTTAGCTCAATTTATTCTTTTTTAAAAGGATGGACCTTATCAGTTTGCATAGTGATCTTTTTACTTTTTAATTTTGTTTCTAATGAATATGGAATTTTTCGATTTCATAATTATGCATATGGAATCGATTATGAAAAAAAGGTAAGTTATTCTTATGATGATTTAAAAGATAATGTGACCAATAAAGAGGCAGTTGATTTTTCCAATAAAAAGGCATTGTTGATGCTTAATAATTGGAAAGAAAAAAATCAATCTAAGCTATCGGGTCAAAAACCCAAAATGATTTTTTTTAACATCAGTGGAGGGGGATTGAGGTCTGCCTTATGGTCTATTCATGTGCTTAATTATTTAGATAGTATTTCAAACAACAAGGTATTTAATCAAACTCAATTAATAACTGGTGCTTCAGGTGGTATGATAGGAGCAAGCTACTATAGAGAAATGAAATACAAGGAGCTGACGGATTCTAATTTTCATTTAGATGCTTCTATGATGAAAGAAAATGTTGCTAAGGATTTGTTGAATCAGGTGGCCTTTAGTATTGCAACTACTGATATGCTCATTCGTTTTCAATCATTTAAAGATGGTAACTATTCTTATACAAAAGATCGTGGTTGGTTTTTTGAAAGAGAAATGGAAGATAATTTTTGTGCCTTTGAAAATAGAAGACTATCCGATTATTCTTCTGATGAATTAGAGTCTAAAATTCCAATGATGATTTTTTCTCCATCAGTAGTTAACGATGGAAGACGTTTGCTAATTAGTGCTCAACCCATTTCTTACCTTACACAAATTACCAACTCTGATTATACCTCTACTTATTCTTCTATTGAAGATTTAGAATATAACTCACTCTTTAAAGACAATAATAGTATGAATATTAAGATGCTCTCAGTTTTAAGAATGAATGCAACCTTTCCATATATTTTACCAATGGTATTGCTTCCAACTGAACCCTCTATTGAAATAATGGATGCTGGGATAAGAGATAATTTTGGGATGAAAACAAGCCTTAATTTTATAAATAACTTTAAAAAGTGGATCAATAGAAATACAAGCGGAATAGTAATGATTCAAATAAGAGATAAGCAAAAACAGTTCGAAGTGGATAATCCCAATAGTGGAAGTTTGTTAACTACTTTATTGTCTCCATTTACCAATGTGTATAAAAACTTACTTAAAGTACACGATTACAACAGTGATCAGAACATAGAGATGATGGGGGATTGGTTTGATGGAGAAGTTGATTTGGTAACCATCTATATGCATCAAGAAAAAGACGATGAAATTTCAATGAGCTGGCATTTAACGCCAAGAGATAAAATTAGAATTGAAAATTTCCTAAATTCTGAGGATAATATAAAGTCTTTTGAAAAATTAAAACAACTATTAAATTATTAATTTAAAGCCGTGAATGAAGATGTAAATAAGAAGGAGTCTAAAAAAGTAGATTATGATCCAACAAAGATTAATGTGGGTTCAAAACAGCTCAAAGAATTGCCTTTTGCTTTTTTTCAATTTTTTAAAAAATTAATTTCTATTGATGATGAGGTTAGCCCTAAGAAAACCATTTCTTCAATAATTGCTGAAATTGAATTCAAAGGCTCCAGTATATGGATTTTGATTTGCTCTATTTTGGTTGCCTCAATTGGATTAAATAATAACTCTACTGCTGTAATTATTGGGGCCATGTTAATATCACCACTAATGGGTCCAATTAGGGGTATTGGAATGGCTTTGGCCACCAATGATTTTAAAATATTAATTAAATCGCTTATCAATTATGGAGTTATGGTAGCAGTAAGCTTATTGGCTTCTTATGTTTTCTTTTTAATTACTCCTTTAAAAGCAGAAACATCAGAACTGTTAATGAGAACTAAGCCCTATGTTTTTGATATTTTAATTGCCTTTTTTGGAGGGCTTGCTGGAATTGTTGCTGCTGCAACAAGCAATAAAAATTCGGGTTTAACGATTATTCCTGGAGTTGCTATTGCTACCGCGTTAATGCCTCCACTATGTACAGTTGGTTACGGTATGGCGGTAGGTAATTGGTCCTATTTGCTAGGTGCCTTTTATCTATTTTCGTTAAATAGTGTTTTTATATGTCTATCTACCTATATGATAATTCGATTATTGAAATTCCCTAAAGTTGAATTTGTTAATCCTATTACTGAAAGAAAGGTGAAGTTCTATTCTCTGGTTGTTTTACTTTTAATAGTAATACCTAGTATTCTTAAATTTTCAGATATCATAAAGGAATCTATTTTTAATCAAAATGCAACTGAGTTTATTGATAAAACCATTTTAATTGATGATCAGCTGGAGTTGGTTAAAAAGGATGTTTCCTATAATGATGAGCTTTCTGAGATAACTTTGCATATTGGTGGTAAATATGTGGATCAGCCCATGCAAAGGCAATGGGAAATGCAGCTAACGAATTTTGATTTAGAAAATGTAGATTTAAAAGTGGTAAATCTTTCTTCAAAGGAGCTTGATGAAGCGGCTTTGCTTAATGAATTATTGGAAAATAATAATCAGAAGTTCAATTCTATTTCTGAAGAAAGAGATTTATATAAGCAAAAGCTTCAAAAAATTGCTCAGTCTTCATTGTCTATGGAAAACTTAGACAAAAGAGTACAGCTTCATTTCCCTTTACTCTCTCATTTTGCCTATGGAACTACCTACGAATCTCAACTTTCAACAAAGGATACGCTTTATACTTTTTTATTTAGCTGGGATTCTACAGTGACGTTAACTTCCACAAGAGAAAAAAATGCAGCATTAGAAGAATTTATTTCTAATGAGCTAAAGCTACTAAAACAGAAAGATTCTTTGCAAATCAGATTAATTAATTATTAAAATGGGTAAAAATAAAAGCAAAAGAAAAAATGTGGTGTATTCTACAAATCCTGATTATCAATTCGAATATGATCAAGAGGATCAAGAAACATTGCCTGTTAATCAGCAAAAGTTATACGTTTCTATAGATCGTAAAATGAGAAAAGGTAAGTCGGTTACTTTAATTGAAGGTTTTGTTGGTTCAGCTGATGATTTAAAAGAGTTGGCAAAATCAATAAAAACAGCTTGTGGTGTTGGAGGAACTTCTAAAAATGGAGAGATTATGATTCAGGGGGAGTTTAAGGACAAGGTAGCAGATTTACTTTTTAAATTAGGGTATAATTCGGTAAAAAAAGGAGGTTATTAACAACTATAATCGTTAATAACTTTAGCTCTTTTTTATTTTTCTTCAGGTGTAGTTTTAATACATTGGTTATGTAATTAAACTTTAAGTGTATGAAAAAATATTTATCTCTATTTATATGTTTTAGTTGTTTCTGTTTTTATTCTGCACAGGATCAAATCGATAATGCTGGTTTTGAAAATTGGGAAAATGCAGGAACATCTGTTGATGAGCCTACTGATTGGAGCTCAATTAAAACTTCTGATGATCCTACTTTAGCTGGGTTTGCACCTGTTGTATGGGGGCAAAGTACTGATGCCCACTCTGGAAGCTATTCATTGGAGATGACTAACGTTTCAGTTTTTGGTGTTGTTGCTAATGGTATTGTTACTAACGGAAGGGTTCATGCTGATTTTGACCCTAATTTGGGGTATGTTTTTACTGATCAGTCAGATAATACATGGAATCAATCGTTCTCAGATAAACCGGACAGTTTAGTTGGATGGTACAAATATTCACCAAATGGTGGCGATAAGGCAAAAGTAGAGGCGGTTTTACATACATCAAATGGTCAGATTCCTGAAAATGGAACACTTTCCAACTGGGTAGCAGGTGCAAGAGCAGATTTCACTACTGGAGTTTCTTCTTGGACACGATTTTCAGCTCCATTTAATTATTACAATAACTCTACACCTGAATATATACTACTTGTATTAACATCCGGAGATAGTACAGTGGCTGTTGATGGTAGCCAGCTACTATTGGATGATTTGGAATTAATTTATTCACCATCTTCAATTAATGATTTTAATTCATCTATAAAATCCTGGTTTTCAGATAACGTGCTATATGCAGATTTTTCATTGATTCAAGATCCTGTATTTGTTGAAGTTTATGATTTAACAGGTAAAAATGTTTTTAATCAGCGAATTAGTAATTTTTCTAGACAAGAATTTCATTTTGACTTCCCATCTGGAATGTATTTGGTAAGCTTTTCAAGTGAGTCAACTACTAAAACTATGAAAATTATTATGCAATAGCTTGAGATTTGTTTTAACATATCTTTTTTTGTGTTGTTTAGGTGGAGTTTTTTCTCAAGCTAGAGGCACTCTTAAAGGTGTTATTAAAGAATCTTCTTCTAAGGAAGAGCTTTTTGGAGCAAATATCTTTCTTTTAAATCAATCCGAAATAGGGGCATCTGCTGATTTAAATGGATCATTTTCTTTTTCTGTTCCTGCTGGGAAACATCGTTTTGTAATTTCTTTTGTTGGAATGAAAAACGACACCATCGAGGTTACCATTGGTTCTAATGAGATTAAGACTATTGAGGTGATAATGAATCCAATGGAAGAGGTCTTGAATGAGTTGATTGTAACGGCAGGGAAGTTTAATCACAAGATTGAGGACCTTACCATTTCAATGGAGGTGATACAGCCAGAGCTAATTCAAAATAAAAATACACGATCAGTAGAGACTGTTTTAGATCAAACACCAGGATTAAATATATTAGATGGAGAGCCTCAGATAAGAGGAGGTAGTGGATTTACTTTTGGTGTGGGTAGTAAGGTGGCTGTTTTGGTTGATGATATGCCCATGCTATCCGGTGATGCGGGTAGGCCCGAATGGGGTTTTGTACCTGTTGAAAATATTGAGCAAATAGAGGTGATTAAAGGGGCTGCTTCTGTACTTTCTGGCGCATCTGCACTAAGTGGAGTTATTCATATTAAAACAGCAGAACCAACGCTTGATCCACTAACAAAATTTAGTGTTTATTCTGGAATGTATTCATCCCCACAAGATGAGTCAATGCAATGGTGGGATGATTATCCATACATTCATGGAGTAAATTTTTTGCATTCTAGAAAGATTAAAAATTTTGATGTTGTATTAGGTGGAATGATGAATTTTGATCATGGTTACATAGGGGCTCCAATTGCTGATCCTTTAGTAGTGGATACTGTTACTAATTTTTCTGATAATAAGATGAGTTCTGAGAAGGTTAGAATGAATTTTAGTATTCGATACCATCCACCCAATGCTGAGCGATTGGTTTATGGAATTAGTGGGAATGCCATGATTTCCAATACCAATATGGTATTAGCTTGGCTCAATGATTCTTCAGGAATTTACAGGGCCTATACCGGAGGAGTAATTCTTCAAGATCAGACTATTGTTAATGTAGATCCTTATTTGAGTTATTTTTCAAAAAAAGGAGGAAAGCACACCTTAAGATCAAGACTGTTGTTTACCAGTAATGAAATGACAAATAATCAATCTAATGAATCAAAAGTTTATTATGGAGATTATCAATTTAAACGAAGTTATAAAAAGCTTCAGGAGCTGGAATTAATTGCTGGTGTTTCTTCCACTTTTACTGAGAGTGAAGCTCAGTTGTATAGTGGTTCTGGTTCTCCCAATAATAATTTACTTAACGTTTCAGGATATTCTCAATTGGAAAAATTGGTTATGAATAAACTTAGAGTGTCTTTTGGGTATAGGGCAGAGTATTATCAGCTCAATGATTCTATCACCAACTCTGCAAGTATTGTTAGGGGAGGACTCAATTATAAAATAACAGAAGGAACCAATGTGAGAATGTCTTTTGGTCAGGGATATCGTTTCCCCACAATTGCTGAGCGTTTTATAAAAACATCTGTTGGCTCTTTTGGGGTTTTTGATAATCCTGATTTAGTTCCTGAAAGAAGCTGGAATATGGAGGCTGGTTTTAGACAAGGATATAAAATAGGCGGGTGTATGGGTTATCTTGATGTTGCAGTATTTAGACAGAAATACATCAATACTATTGAATATTTATTTGGCTTTTGGGATCCTTCTTTTGCTCTTGCTGGGTTTAAGTTTTTAAATACTGGAAGGTCTCAGGTAAATGGAATTGATGTCTCAATGGCTGGGATGGTAAGTATAAAAGATGAAAATAAAATTCAGTTTATAATTGGCTACAATTATATCCTACCTAAAACATTAGAGCCTGATTTGATTTTTGCAAATGATGTTTTTGGTGAGTTTAGCTACAATAATACTAGTTTGGATTCTACTCAAAGGTTGTTAAAGTACAGGTTTAAGCATAGTTTTAAATTAGACGTTGAATACAAAGCCAAAGCAGGTTTTGCTGTTGGAGTTAGTGCTAGGTATTTTAGTAGAATTGAAAACCTTGATCGTTCCATTGAAGAATTTGAAACAGCTACTTTAAATACAGGAGGAACAACCCAAGGTGTATTGTATATGGATTATTTCAACAATAAAAATAATGGCAATTTAATTCTTGATGCTAGAGTCAGTTATCAGTTTAGAAAGCTTCATAAAATTGCATTGATTTCTAGTAATATTTTAAATCGTACTTTTTCTTTACGACCGCTAAAGGTAGAGCCTATGCGAACCATTATGCTGCAATATTCTGTTTCTATTTAGTTTTTTATACAGCCTCTATTTAATTTATACAGCTATTTAACCATTGGTACTAAAATTAGTCTAGAATCTATACTATGGTATAAATTAGTGTTCAATTTAAATTGATGAAAAAACTACACCTGCTTTTAGTCTTGATATTTTTGTGCTTTTTTGGTATTTCTCAAGAAACACACACGGTAAGCGGATACGTTAAAGATGCTGAGTCTGGTGAGGCACTAATAGGTGCTACTATTTATTTGCAGGAACAAGGCAAAGGCGCTGCTACTAATGTATATGGTTTTTATTCTTTTACTGTTCCTTCTGGAAGTTACCACATAAAAATTTCATTTATTGGTTATAAAGATTATTCATCAATTGTTGATCTTAAGGATGATGTCCGGTTAAATATTGAGCTTTCTCAAGAAAGTGATGTTCTTCAGGAGGTAGTTGTTGAAGCTGAGGCTTCTGATATTAATACTACGGGAACAGAAATGGGGCAGGTAGATTTATCTATGGAAAAAATTAAAACATTACCTGCTTTTATGGGTGAGGTGGATGTTCTTAAAACCATTCAGTTTTTACCAGGTGTTTCTTCTGGGGGAGAAGGAAATACAGGTTTTTATGTTCGTGGTGGCGGGCCAGATCAAAATTTAATATTATTGGATGAAGCAACCGTATATAATGCTTCTCATTTGTTTGGTTTCTTTTCTGTTTTTAATGCCGATGCCATTAAAAATGTTAAGTTAATTAAGGGGGGGATGCCTTCCAATTATGGGGGTAGATTGGCATCTGTACTTGATATTACCATGAATGATGGGAATTACAAATCATATCACGCTCAAGGAGGAATTGGGTTAATTGCCTCCAGATTAACTGTTGAAGGACCTATAAAAAAAGATACCTCTTCATTTATTCTGTCTGGAAGAAGAACGTATGTTGATGTACTAACTAGTCCATTTATTAACGACACATCTTCACTAAAAGGTTCAGGTTATTATTTTTACGATTTAACAGCTAAGCTAAACTGGAGAATTAGCGATAAGGATCGCTTGTTTTTAAGTGGTTATTTTGGTAGAGATGTATTTACATTTAAAAATCAGGATTTGGCACTTGAGTTTAATGTTCCTTGGGGAAATGCTACCTCTTCATTGCGTTGGAATCATCTTTTTAACGATAAGCTATTTGTGAATACTACTGGAGTTTTTACAGATTATAATTTTGCATTTGAAGGTGAGCAAAGTCAATTTCGATTTCGTTTAGGATCTGGAATTAGAGATTGGAATTTAAAACAGGACTTTACTTACTACCATAACTCTTTGCATAATGTTAAATTTGGTTGGAATTATACTTTCCATCGATTTATTCCAAGTAGCGTTTCTGCAAGTTCTGACGATGTTGAGTTTAATACAGGTGAAACAGTTAAGATTTTTGGAAATGAGGCAGCCATATATGTTTTGGACGAATTTGATTTAACGGAAAATTTTAAGGTTAATTTAGGATTTAGGTTATCAATGTATCAGCATATAGGTCCTTTTACGCGCTATTATAAAAATCCTAATACGGGAGTAACAGATTCAACTCGAGAATTTGGAAGCTTTGAGCCAATTAAAACCTATTTTGGACCTGAGCCTAGATTTTCTGCTAGATACCTGTTTAAAGACAACTCTTCTTTGAAGCTGGGTGTTGCACACAATTATCAATACATTCATTTGGCTTCTATTTCTTCAATTTCTCTTCCAACTGATCTTTGGTTTCCGAGTACTGAAATTGTAAAGCCTCAAATTGGTACGCAATATAGTGGTGGGTATTTTAGAAACTTTTTTGATAATAAGTTTGAAGGTTCTATAGAGCTTTACTATAAAGACTTGAAAAATCTAATTGAGTATAAGGAAAATGCGTTTCCAGAAGATAATGTTAACAATAATGTAGATAACCAATTGGTGTTTGGTAGGGGTTACTCTTATGGTGCGGAGTTTTTCTTTAAAAAGAGAATGGGGGATTTTAATGGCTGGGTTGGATATACTTGGTCTAGAACAATGCGTCAGTTTGATCAGGTAGATAATGGGGCTTGGTTCCCTGCTAAATACGATAGAAGAAATGATTTATCTGTTGTGCTGCAGTATGATTTTACTGATAGAATAAACGTAGGTGCTGTTTTTGTTTATGCAACAGGTAATTCAATTACACTTCCCGAAAGAAGGTGGTATTCTATTTTTGAGAATCGTTTAATAACCGTATGGAGTTCAAGAAATGGCTATCGTCTAGATCCATACCATCGAATGGACTTGTCTATGACTATTAAAGGAAAAGATTTTAAAATCAAAAAAGATCCAGAAACAGGGGAGTCCTTGGAAGTTAAAAAGCGAGTAGTTTCTTCATGGAACATTTCGGTTTATAATCTTTACAATAGACAAAACCCTTACTTTATTTTCTTTGATTATTCTGGAGATCCGATTGCTGGTAACTTAGATTTAAGTGCATATCAGGTTTCGTTATTTCCCATTCTGCCATCTGTAACCTGGAATTTTAAATTTTAATGAAGACCATACATTACATAGTAGTTATATTTTTTGTTGCCTTTTGTGTTTCTTGTCAGAAGCAAATAGAATTTGATTTACCTGGAGTTGAGCAAACAATGGTAGTTGAAGGTAAGATTGAAAGCGGTCAACCTCCTATTGTTTTTTTGACTACTACTCAAGGTTATTTTGATCCGATTGATAGTTCTACTTTCGATAATATTTTTATTCATAATGCAGATGTTTCTGTTTCTGATGGAACCACTAATTTTCCATTAACCGAAATTAATTTCGGACCTGCTTCTGTTTACACCACTTTTGATCCTGGAGCATTTGGAGTGGACGGAAGGGATTATGTGTTGACAATTAACTATGATAATAAGGTGCTAACTGCTCAAACTCAGGTTCCATATCCCGTTCCATTAGATAGTATTTGGTTTGAGCTCGCAGATTTAACCAATCCATTAGATTCATTAGGTTTTTTATATTCTGAGTTCACTGACCCCGACACAGCAGGTAATTGCTACAGGTGGTTTTCTAAGCGTATAAATACGTATAAATACAATTATGACCCACCATTTGATAATGTGCTTGGTCAGCAAAAAGACTCTACTTACATTGCTCCATTTGGAAGTGCAACAGACGATAAGTTTTTTAATGGCTTAACTTTTGAGTTTGCTGTTGCTAGAGGAGAAATGGGTGGATTTGAAGGTCCTGATGATGAAGGTATTGAAGAACGTTATTTTAAAATCGGTGATACCGTTGCAGTTAAGGCAACATCAATAACTTATCCTACCTATTTATGGGTTAGATCGATGGAAGATCAAGCTATTTCTTCAGGTAGTCCATTTGCTTCTCCAGGAAATTTACCTTCTAATATTCAAGGTGATGGTGTTGGAATATGGGCTGGATATGGTATTTATTACGACACGGTAATTTGTCAATAAGTTTCCTGATTTCTTAATACTTATAATACTATATTTGTCTTTGCTTAAAAATTTATAAGTTATGTCTGAATCTATTGAAAAAGTAAAATGTTTAATTGTTGGTTCTGGTCCAGCGGGATTTACTGCGGCTATCTATGCTTCAAGAGCAAATATGAAACCTGTTTTGTACCAAGGCATGCAGCCAGGTGGTCAGCTTACTACAACCACTGAGGTAGATAATTTTCCTGGTTATCCTAATGGTGTTGATGGAACTCAAATGATGATTGATTTAGAAGCTCAGGCAAAACGTTTTGGTGCTGATGTAAGGACAGGAATGATAACCAAAGTAGATTTCACGGGTCCTGTTCATAAAGTTTGGGTTGATAATAAAACAGAGATTCATTCGGATACCATTGTTATCTCTACCGGTGCATCTGCAAAATACTTGGGCTTGGAATCTGAACAACATTATTTAGCAAATGGTGGTGGGGTGTCTGCCTGCGCAGTATGTGATGGTTTTTTCTATAAAGGACAAGATACCATTATTGTTGGAGCAGGAGATTCGGCATGTGA
This sequence comes from Crocinitomicaceae bacterium, assembly GCA_002716065.1. GTDB lineage: Bacteria > Bacteroidota > Bacteroidia > Flavobacteriales_D > Parvicellaceae. The sequence goes on from PAZE01000049.1 coordinate 11,925, forward strand.
AGAGGCATCTTATTTAGCTAATATTTGTACTAAAGTTACTATGCTGGTAAGAAGAGATGAGTTTAGAGCTTCTAAGATAATGGCTGAAAGAGTACGTAATATTGATAATATTGAAATTCTCCATAACACTGAGTTAGATGAGGTGTTGGGAGATGGTAATGTAGTAACTGGAGTAAGAGTGGTAAATAATAAGACTGACCAGAAACATGAAATTCCATGTACAGGTGCCTTTATAGCAATCGGTCATACTCCAAATACTCAAGTGTTTCAACCTTGGCTTGATATGGATGAAACTGGTTATATCGTAAATCAACCAGGAACTTCAAAAACTAATGTTGAGGGAGTTTTTGTTTCTGGAGATGCTGCTGATCATGTATACCGCCAAGCGGTTACTGCAGCTGGAACAGGATGTATGGCAGCATTAGATGCTGAAAGATACCTGGCCTCTAAAGGGTTACATTAGTACAATTTTTTTGTTTTAGAACCGTTTTAAGATGAAAACGTTTCTTATGCGCTTAGTTGTTTTTTTTGGAGTTATCCTGCTGCTTTCATTTGCCTGTAGAAAATCACCTAAATCTCCTGCTTCTTGTGAATTTAGTAATTCTTACAATGATTATTTTACTATAGTTGATAATAATGATTCTCCAGCTAGAGCATTTAATGTTTTCTGTAAAAAAGTAAATGTTTTTGGTTTGGTGGTATATGCAACACCTGGTATTACAGATGCTCAATTGTTGCATTGCGCTAATGTTCTGGCGCAATACCTAGATAATGATGAGAATGGTGCAGTAGATAATCCATTGGTTTTGGATAAAATGTTGGAGAGCGGGGCATGTATGACCTTATTTGCTAAAGAAAGATCTGCTGAGCAAAGAAGGTTTTTCAATAGTTTTAACGATAATGAATTTACGGCTCAAGATTTGTATGGCACTGAAACTTTTCCAAACTGGAGTTTTACTTCTCCTTTTGATGCAACACTAGAGGAGGTATTGCATTTGGTAACTCATACTGGTTATTCTAAAGCATATCCTAATGTTTTTGGCGAGCAGCAGGGTACTGAAATTTCCAATGCTATGGATATTGCAAGGGGAGGGCAGTTTATGTCTATTCCAAGCTCTTATCCGCAAGGGGCTTGGTATTCTTATGATGATAATACCTGTGAGTATGATTGTCAGGTTACAGAATATTTTTATTGGGCCCTTACTTCGCTTTTGGGGGCACAAGATTATCCTGGCAGGTACCAGGAGATAAGTCATGAATGGAAGGCAAATACACCTGTTCTGGTGCAGACCATGGATTCATTAGTATATGTATTGCTAACAGATTCTACTTATAATTTACCTACTCAGCTTCCCGATGGAAGTTATCAGCGTTAATTTTTATTTTCATCTTTTTGGAGTTTAGTTTTTGCTATTTTTAGCTATGCAAAAAGCTCTTTTATTTAAAAATTTATTAATAGCATTATTTTGTTGTAATTATGTGTTTGCTTTTAATGCTGAAAAAGTTGATTCTCTAAAACTTGTTTTGAATTCTAGTGTTGATGATTCATTGAAGATAAATGCTTTAAATTATTGGGATGAATTAATTTATGAATCAAATCCAATTCTTTCTTATCAAATAAATTGTGATGTTACAGATTTGTGTAGAAAGAATCTTACCTTAAATCTTTCAGATCATTCTTTTTCTTTTTATCAAAGAAAATTAGCAGAATCTTTAAATAATATAGGGATTTTCTATGCCGACATTGCTAATTATAGAAAGGCAATTGAGTTTTATAAGAAAGCTGTAGTTGTAAATAAAAAAAATAAGTTTGAATTTGGTCTAGCTAAAAATTATAATAACATAGCTTGGATTTATTACAATCAATTGAATTACACCAAAGCTTTAAATTACTACACTAAAGTTTTAAAAATTTTCGAAGAAATTCAAGATAATTATTCAATTTCAATGGCTCTAAAAAATATAGGTGCTGTTTATATTAAAATGGAGGACTACACAATGGCCTCGAAATATTGCAATAGATCGCTTGCTATTTCAAAAGAGTATGGTTTGGGACCATTGGTATTGGAAGATATTGGTTTTATTTACTTTAAGCAGGGAAATTACTCAGAGGCTATAAATGCATATGAAACTATATATGATTATTTTCTTAAAGAACCCAATACAATTGGACTTTCATTTGTTTTAGAAAAAATGGGTATTCTTTTTAGAGAAAAAGGAGACTTGAAAAAAGCTATAAAGTATTACAAAAGGGCTATACATTACAAGAATGAGGTTAATTCTTTTGATGGTGCAGATCGTTGTGCGAAAAATTTATTTGAGATTTATAAAGGTTTGGGTGATGTTTCAAATGCCCTTAAATACCATGAATTATTCCTTTATGTTAAAGATTCTTTAAGCGCGATGAACGCAAAAGAAGATGTTTTTCGTTTTGATGTTGAGCAAGAGTATGCTTTAAAAAAACAAGCAGATAGTTTACATTTTGAAAATGAAATGACTCTTCAAAAAACAAAATCAAAAGCCAAAAGTGAAAAATCAAAGATTGTTAGAAATTATTTAATTGGAGTATTGCTTTTAATACTTAGTTCATTGATTTTACTTTTTGTTCATTACAGAAAAACAAGAAATCAAAAAGAAGTTATTGAAACAAAACAAAAAGAAATATCAGATAGTATTTCTTATGCTAAACGAATACAAGATGCTTTAATGACTTCTTCATTGTATCTTAAAGAGGTGCTGCCGGATAGCTTTATTTTTTTTAAGCCCAAGGATGTTGTATCCGGAGACTTTTATTGGGTGCATAAAAATAATAAGGGGGAGATATTTTTTACTGTTGCCGATTGTACAGGTCATGGGGTGCCAGGAGCTTTTATGAGTATGATAGGAACATCATTGCTTAATGAAAATATTATTGAAAATAGGCAGGATGACACTGCTGAGATTCTAAACAACATGAAAAAACAGATAATAAAGGCATTAAAACAAGACGTTAATGATTCTAAAGATGGAATGGATTTAGCGCTTTGTAAATTTCATCCTAAAAAAGGGTTAGTACAATTTTCTGGTGCTTATAACCCTTTGATTCATGTTAGTAATGAAAAAGTAAATTATATAAAAGGAGATAAGCAGCCGATTGCATACTATGCTCAAAAAGACGCAAGTTTTACAAGTAATACTATTAAGGTGCAAAAAGGAGATATGCTATATATTTTCTCTGATGGTTTTATTGATCAATTTGGAGGAGAAAAAGGAAAGAAATACATGACCGGAAAATTTAAAAAGTTTTTATTTTCAATTAGTAAAATGTCGATTAAAGAACAGGAACATTTGGTTAAAAATGAATTTTCCAATTGGAAGGGAGAGAATGAGCAACTAGATGATGTTTGTGTTATGGGGGTTAGGGTGTAATTATTCAGCTTTTATAATTTTATGTGATTCTATGTTTCCTTTATCATCTTTAAGAAGAATGTAGTTTACACCATTACATAATTTTTCAATATTCAATTGGTGTTTATTAACACCGCTTATGCTTTCTTTTGAGCATAGCTTTCCAAGACTATTATAAAGTTCTAATGTATTGTTTTCCAGTACTTTATTAAACTCTATATGTATTATAGATTTAGATGGATTAGGGTAGATTTTTGTTGCTATTTTAAACTGCTCACTAATTTCGGTTGCAGTAGATGTGATGTATATTGTGCTTCCATTAGTTGGATTCCAATTCGTTGTCCCAGATGGTAAATAAGATCCCAAAACATCATCAGAAATTAAAGAGATAGAAGCTGCGTTTTCAAACTTTACATTATTAATTTGAATCGTGTCTTTAGATGTTCTAATAAAGAAAAAACCATCAAATACACCTTGATCTCTAATCCAAGATTTTTGATCATTTCCAGTGAAATCTAAATCTCTATGAGGTGCCCCCCATTGTCCCTCACCAATATAAACAATACCGTTAACAGTATCTTTTTCAAAACCATCACCAGAAGAATTTTTAGTACATGGCCAAGACCATTTGGTTGTATGTGAATGGGATTCTAATACTAGATTTACTCCATGTGTTTGAAATTCATCAATCCAACAATTCATTTGATCTTGATTTAGCCCATAGTTAGCCATGGCATAAGTAGGATTATGATGCTGAACTATTTTCCAATTGGGCTCAATAGCTGTATTGGTGTAATTTGAAAAATCATTAGTTAACCAATTTAATTGTGTGCTGTTACAAGCTCCAATTTCAGAATTTAAAGAGTAAAATCTTATAAGTCCATTGTGAATATCTAATGTGTAATATTCATCCATCGGAATATCAAATAGATTGTACATATCTGAATTATCTTCGTGATTTCCTTGAGTTAATACTAGTGGATACATTTTTCCATCACTAGAAATCGTTAGCTGCCAATCATCTAACCAATTGTTCCACTCCTGAGAAATATCAGAAGTGATTTGGTTTTGAACAAAATCTCCATTGAAGGCAATAAAATCAGGTCTAATCTTTGCAACAATGGCATTTCCATCTTTTCTTTTTTGTCGGCAATCTCCTGAAGGACAGTTTTCAATGTAGACACCCAATAAAGAAAATCCATCTCTAGAATCACCGCCAGAGATAAAAGACACAGGTGTATTTGGAGTAATGGAGAGAGTATGGAACTTAAATCGCTGACTAGTAGCTCCACTTATATCATGAATAACAAAATAATAAACGGTATTTGGTTGAAGACCAGTAAGTCTAGAAAATCTTCTATTTTGACCTTTATGAGTTAACATTCTATCTGTAGCATGGCTATTGGGATAAGAACTGTAATTGGATCCATAGTCAGTGGTACCATAATAGACCACACCATCATCTCCAGACCAACCAATTGAAATGGTTGTTGAAGGATCATCTCGATAAGATAGGGTGTAATGAAAGGTGTTGGAACAAATCTCTTGTGCAAACAAAAGAAAAATTGATGTACTTATAATATATGAATTAAATACATTCAATTTTACTTCTTATTTTTTTGTTTCATTGGATTATTTTCTTTCATACTTTGCCATCGAGATTTTTCTTTGAATAATTCAAAGGTTGATGGGTGATATACAGCAGGCCAAGAATTGTTATTTAAGTCAGTGTCTGCAGTTTCTAAGTAAGGGTCTAATACAATTGAATCTACCTCTTTTTCAAAGCCAAAAACTTTTGTAATGTTAAAATTATTGCTTTTCCAGACTTCAGCTGGAATTCTTTTCAATGTTGATGAGCCATCTTTAAATTTAAATTCTAAAATCAAGGGCATTACCAATCCACCAACATTAGTAAATGAAACCTCATAAAAGAAGTAATCAGCATCTAAAAGTGCTTTATTCTCTTTTGAAAGATTTTTTAAAAAATTGGCATATTTTTTCTTTTCTCTTTCAGTTACTTCGTACCTGTTATAAGAGTTGTAAAAGTCATTTAGACTTTCATCAGTTTGAATGTAAGTTTGAACATCTTTATTTCGTTGGTTAGAAATGTCATTTGATTTTATTTTATCATCCTTTTCTTTAGTAGCCAATTTATTTATAGCTGGATTGTTGGTGTTAATTTTATAAGGAATGACTTTATCTATGCTTATGTCAACATGTTCGTTAGTATAAAACCATCCTCGCCAAAACCAATCTAAATCAACAGCACTAGCATCTTCCATTGTCCTAAATAAATCTTCAGGCGTTGGATGCTTGAACATCCATCTTTGAGAATAGGTTTTAAAGGCATAATCAAACAATTCTCTTCCCATAATAGTTTCTCTTAAAATATTTAATGCTGTGGCTGGTTTTCCATAAGCATTGTTTCCGAATTGATGAATGGATTCGCTATTGGTCATAATTGGGGAGATGTTGGATTTATCTCCTTTCATGTAATCTACAATTTTATATGCAGGACCTCTTCTGCTGGGATAATTGTAATCCCATTCTTTTTCAGCTAAAAATTGCAAAAATGTATTCAACCCTTCATCCATCCATGTCCACTGTCTTTCATCAGAATTAACAATCATTGGAAAGTAATTGTGTCCTACCTCATGAATGATAACACTAATCATTCCGTACTTAGTGCGTTCTGAATAAGTACCATCAGAATCTGGTCTTCCTCCATTAAAACAAATCATTGGATACTCCATTCCAATAGACTTTGAATGAATTGATATTGCAACTGGATAGGGATAATCAAAAGTATATTTGGAGTAAGAATTTATGGTATGAGCAACAGCTTTTGTGCTGTACTGCTCCCAAAGTGGGTTTCCTTCTTTAGGGTAAAAAGACATGGCAAGAACGTCTTTAGAGTTTTGCTTTACAGTCATGGCATCCCAGATGAATTTTTTTGATGATGCCCAGCCAAAATCACGAACATTTTCAGCTTTGAATTTCCAAGTTTTCATGCTTTTAACTTGAGACTTTTCGTTTTTAATAGCTTCTTTTTCATTTACAATAAAAACTGGATCAGTGAATTCGTTTTTTGCCTTATTAAGACGTTCTATTTGAGTTTCAGAAAGTACTTCATCTGGATTGGTCAATACTCCAGTAGCTGATACAACATGATTGGCTGGAGCTGTGATGTTCACCTGATAATTCCCAAATGGAAGAGTGAATTCCCCACTTCCTAAAAATTGCTTGTTTTGCCATCCTTCCACATCATTGTAAACACACATTCTTGGAAAGAATTGGGCTATTGTATACAAGTAGTTATCATCTTCTTTAAAATATTCAAAACCAGATCTCCCTCCAATCTTAGAACGTTCGTTAACATAATACCACCAATCAATTGAAAGTTCAAAACTTTCGTTGGAAAGTAATGGTTTATCAAGATTAATTCGCATCATGGTTTTGTTAATTGAATAACTAATGTTTTTACCGTTTTTATCTGTTACGGAAGTAATGTTGAAACCTCCATCAAAAGTTGGAAACATTCTTCTGAAACTACGATCGCTTAGGCTGTTAATGTCTCCAGTGGAAACTTTGTAGGAATCCGAGGTTTTGGAGCGCACATTTTGATCTAGCTGAATCCATAAATATTCTAAATTATCTGGACTATTATTTACATAGGTTATGGTTTCAGAACCAGTGATTTTTTGTTCCTGGTCATTTAAGGTAAGATTCATCACATAATGCGCGTTGTTTTGATAATATCTATGACCAGGTGCTCCTCCAGCAGTTCTGTAGCTATTGGGTGTTGCCAACAAATCATACAATTGTCTGAATTTATTTTGATTAGTGCTTTGTGCCGATAAATTGTAAATAGAAAAAAAGGATAGAATTATAAGTATCTTTTTCATGGTAAAAAGGTCAATTTTTTAAGCTATAGGTTTTTGATGTTAACTTATCGTTAAATGTAAAACTTTCTTTAAGATATCCACTTAAGTGTATAATATTTTGTTGCTCAGAAAAGGTTTCAATCAGAATAGTATTTTCAATAGTAATTTTATTAATATTTCTTGGGATTTTAGACTCGAAAAATAATTCCAAGGTTTCATCATTATTAACTTCCTTTCCAATAAAGTAAAGGGGAATAGATTTATCGTTTATTTTAAAATGTAAGTGATCGGAAATATAGCTAGATATTAATTGATTTGAATTTTCATATTCTTTAGTGCTTCCTAGCTTTAGCTGAAGCTTGTCATTTATAAAAAAATAATCTTCTAAATCATGAGCAGTAAGTTGTATGCTTATCTCTAATTTGTTGTTTTGCGAATTTAATTTTGCGTTGGTAATGCTAATATAGTGAGCATGTAAATTGCAAAAACTGAATGCAAAAAGGATGATATTAGCAATAAAAGAGCTCAATTTTTAATTAAACGTTTCAAATATATAAAGATTATAAAGTCTCAAATGTAATTTTAATACTGTTTTCATTGTTATCTTACATACGTTATTCATCACTTATGAGTCAAAATAGTATAGTAATCCTAATATTTATTGGTTATTTACTGACCTTTATTTTTTCTCATTACAGAGTAGCCTATAAGAAAATAGGTTCAAAAAATTTTTGGAGATTTCGAACATTTTCAGATTTAATAGTTGTTTTTAGCTTTATAATAGGATTCGTTTTACTTGTTCAATTTAAAGGTGAAAAAAAATTTGACTCTCCTAATGATATGGTTTCCTTCGGGGTTAATAATTCTTTCAGTGATTTAATTATAAAAGGTTGCCAATCAGTTATTAAGGAGGATTTATGTCATTTAGATTGTCATTATTTAATGGCTAAAAACGTGTATTACTATGGTTCCAACAAGCAACTCAATGACTATATAGCAAGTTTGTATGAAATGATTACAAAACCTTCTGATAATTCCAAGGATATTGCTTATTTAATGTTGGGTTATTTGGATTATTATTCTAATTACGACTATAATTTTAACTACCTCGAATTCATTTCAAATAAAAAAATAAAATACTATAATTATTTATTGGGTTTAAAATCCTCCAATGCAAATGAAGCTATTGGTTATTTTAAAAAAGAGATTAAATATGAAGGATTTTCAGAAGGTTCTACTGTTAAATTATATGATCTTTTTGTTCAAAAAAGTGATCAGAAAAGCATGTTGCAATTAGCTGAAAATAAATCTCTTAGTAAGTTTTTGTCAAGATCTGTAAAAAAGGAAATATTTTTTAAAAACGCTTCTTTTTCCAATTACATAATTCAAATTGTTGGAAGAACAATTGATGAGTTTACCCTTCTTTCTGCTATAACTGCTTTTTTGATTTCATTTTTGTGGATGAATTTTTTAAGAAGATTTGACATCTATGAAACTGAAAAATGGAAATATCTTCTTGCCGTTTTTGGATTAGGTTCAATAGCTACATTTTTTGTTTATCCTCTTGGAGATGTGCTGGAATATGTTTTTCACTTTTCATACACAAATACGGATGTTTTAAATGATTTTATTTATTGTTCTGTTGTTATTGGCGCTGTAGAAGAACTCGTTAAGATAGTTCCATTTTTACTGATTTTAAGATGCTTTAAATTCATTAATGAGCCTTACGACTATATTCTATATGGATCAGTTTCTGCTTTGGGATTTGCCTTTATGGAAAACATTCTATATTTCAATGAATATCAATTTCATGTTATTTTTATTCGAACGGTATATTCAGTTGTTGGTCATATGTTTTGGACATCAATAATTGCTTATGGTTTTATTAAAATAAATTTTAATAGAAAAACAACATATTCATCTCTAGCTGTTGTTTTTGGTTCATTTACTCTTGCTTGTTTCGGACATGGAGCCTATGATTTTTTACTGTTTTATAATTTGGGAGCTTTAAATACTGTTTTCTTCTTTTTGAGTTTAATAGCTTTTGTATTTATGATTAACAATTCGCTTAATATTTCTAATTTCTACAACTACGAAATTTCTCTTAGAAGAGAGAAAATGGCTTTTCAACTTATTATTGGTCTAGTTGGAGTGTACATGCTACAATATTTTATAATAGGTGTTAATTATGGAAGTAGCTATGCAAACACTATGGCATTAAATAACATGCTATATGGTTTAATGATTATTACATTTTTAGCCATTTTATTCTCCAGTATTAGTATAAATAGAGGTGAGTGGAAGGCAATAAGTGTTTTTTCATTTATTCCCTATTTTACTTTTAACGGGGTTAAAACTTTTTTTTATTCAAAAAACCCTAAAGGATTAACATTAAGATTTTTCACGACTAAGACCAATCCTTTTTTAGCTACTCAACTTCCAGTTGTTGGAGTTGTGGTTAAAGAGCTCACGATCTCTAATCAGAAAGGGTGGTATCTTGTTGAATTTAATAAGCCTATAACTGTTAGAAATTATCTGTCTTTAAAAGCAATTATAAGACCCGTTAAAGAGAATACATCTCTAAGAAAAAATAAAATAAAAGTGGATTTTTTAATGATTCCAAATAATTCTTTTTTAAATAAAGAGCTAGTGGTTAAAGAAGATTTATTTCCTATAGACAGGGTTTATACCATTTGCCTGAGTTGATGGCTATTTCTTTTGTTTTATTTCTGTTTATTTTGTTGTTTTCAGTGTAAACAAAATTAGCTACTTGGTAAATCCGTTTTGGGATTTCATACTTATTAAAATCTGAAAATAACAGATTAAAATCAGTTATTTCGCAATCATTTTCTACAATTAAAATAAGTTTTTCACCTAATGTTTTATCATTTAACTTCTCAAAAATGAATTTAGATGAAGAAAAGGTGTTCTTTAATTTGGCCTCCAACTCTTCAGGATGAAGTTTAATTCCGCCAGAGTTAATAACATTGTCTAATCTTCCTTTCCATATAAACGAATGATTATCTATTTTTTCAACAATATCGTTGGTGACTAATTGCTTGACCATCAAATGTTTGGCGTCAATAATTAGCTGTTTGACATTGTTGGTTTTAATCATCACATTTGGTAAACATTTAAATACTTTAGGTATATTTTTCTTAGAAATTTCTCTTACCGCTATATGCGAAATGGTTTCGGTCATTCCAAATGTATGATAGCATTTAGAGGGTATAGTTTCAAGTAATTCTTCTAATTCACCATCAATGGGCCCACCACCAATAATTAATGTTTTAATCCATTTAAAATTATCTGGACATGTATTTAGGGAAACTTTTACTTGATGGGGAGTCATTGCACAAAAATCAACTGATTGATTTAGCTCATCTATTGGATTTCCGTAAGAATTTGAAAAAAGAATTTTTGCATTTGCTTGAAGACTTCTTATAATCATCATTTTACCAGCTATGTATTTTGCAGGCAAACAGTTTAAGAAAATAGAATTTTCTGACAAATTGAAATGCTTATTTGTAGCTAGTGCGCTATTGATAATAGCTGATTTGTTAAGATGAATAATTTTTGGTTTTCCAGTGGAGCCTGATGTTGTTGTTTCAATAGTTTCAGATGAACTTTTCCAAGCATATAGAAAATCAAAAAGATATTTATCTAAATGAAATAGTTCATTTTTAGTTAATTGAAAAATGTTTTTTGCTTGTATGGGATCTTTTATCATTTTTTTAAGCTGTTAAAGTCCCATTTTAACTTGTGATTAATGGATAATTGATCTTGATTTAATTCTAGAAATGAGGGGATGTTATTTTGATAAATTTCTCCGGTTCCAAGTCCTTGAGGAATATCTGTTGAATATTCTCCTGTTAATTGTGCAATTGCATTTAATCCAACATTACTTTCTAAAGCAGATGTCATCCACCATCCTATTGCCAGTTTATTGGCGTTAGAAATCCATTCTTTTGATGCTTGTATTCCTCCAATTAAACTGGGTTTTAGAATAATGTAATTGGGATTAATAAATTCAAGTAAATCGTGACTTTCATTTATTGGAGTATAAATTAACTCTTCATCCAGTGCCACATCAATAGAAGAAAGAGCGCAAATATTTTTCATTTCTTGGTGCTGACCTGGTTGTATGGGTTGTTCAATGGAATGAATTTTAAATTTAGATAATTGGTCAATTTTTGAAAGCGCCTCTGTGCTTTTGAAAGCTCCATTAGCGTCAACTCTTATTTCCAATTGGTCCGCATTAAACTGTTTTCTAATATGATTTAGTAAATCGATTTCATCATTAAAATTAATAGCTCCTATTTTTAGTTTTAAACAATTAAATCCATCACTAATTTTTTTGTTTATGGATTCAAGCATAGTTTTTTTGTTGTTCATCCAAACTAATCCATTGATTTTTATCGCTTTATTTCCTTTAGAAAATTGATTGTTGAATACAATTCTATTGCCACCGTTTTTTAAATCTAATAGTGCAGTTTCTAGCCCAAACTTAACACATGGATACAAGGAAAGATTAACTAAATGATGTTCATTGATTTTATTACATAACTTTTGAAGTGTAGTATCAATTTTTTCAATTGGGTCAATACTTAAACCTGCAATTGGTGAACATTCTCCGATACCGAAAATTTTAGGGTTTGTAGTATTCCAAATTTTTAAATACCATGTGGGTTTTGACTTTAAAATTCCTCTGCTAGTTCCACTAGGTAATTTAAATTGTAATTGATGAGAAAAGAATTCAGCTTTAAACATTTAAAAAAGAAGATTTGACAAGCTGATATTCATATGATTTAGGTTTGATCTATGGATTCCATTAAATCACTTTTCCAAGATTCAAAAATTGGTACAGAGTCGTTAATTTCATAATCCATACATATGAGTATGCTTCTGCCTTTAGTGCAAAGAATTTCTTTTTTGTCTTTTATTTTTACAACTTGGTACGCTAAAGTGAAACTCTTATTTCCTACATGATCACAAGAAGTTTTAACGTAAACCTCGTCTTTTAGATATATGGGAACAAGGTAGTCTACTTCATTTCTTCCAAGAATAAGCCCTTTTTTTCTCCAGTTCCAATTTTCACCAGTTAGTTTAGATAGAAAATCCATTCTACCTTGTTCAAAAAAGCAAAGGTATTTGCCGTTGTGAACATGACCAGCCATATCAATATCTGAAAATCGAATTTCTATTTTTGTTTTAGAATGCATCTTATGATATTGGATTTAGCTGAACCGAATAGGTGATAACTGAGTTAACACTTCTTCCAAAATAAAACTTATCAAGAGCATCCATAATGTTTTTAGCTCTAAAGTAGGATTGGTGAATCTTATCTGAGCCAACTAATTTCCATTGAATTGTGTAAGAATCTTCAATGTACAATTGATTATTAACGTATTTCAGCATTAATTCAAGTGCTTCTATTTTATCTCTTCCTTCAGAAGAATGAAGTAAGAAAGATTGCTTGTGTATTGGGCTGGTGGTCATTAAATCCAAATCTACATAATTTGGCATTTGATGAAATTCAAATGAAATGTTGTTTTTTTTAATGCCTAATTTCTCTCTTATTTTCTCTTGAATTTCTTCAATTCTAACTTGCTTGTCTAAGGTGATTGATGTTCTCAATGTTTTGGGTTTAAATTAGTTGTCAAATTTAGTAAAATCAGAATTTTTACTAATAAATTCTGGAAGAATTTCTTTCATCTTTTTAACAATTTTATCGTTGTTTTGTTTGTTAGCTTCTTCAATAAGGGAGTCAATTTTAGGTGATATGCTTTTAAAGTCGTATTGGTTTACTTTTCCAATGAGTATTTTATCATGGTGGGTAGGCAAAGTGTTTTCATTGTCACTTAAGAGTTCTTCATAGAGTTTTTCACCGGGTCTTAGTCCGGTAATTTTTATCTTAATATCATCTTCATCTAATCCGGAAAGTTTAATCATCTTTTTAGCTAAGTCAATGATTTTAACACTCTGACCCATGTCAAAAACAAAAATTTCCCCGCCATTACCCATTATTCCGGCTTCAAGAACAAGTTCACAGGCTTCAGGAATGGTCATGAAATACCTAGTGATGTTCTTATCTGTCACTGTTATGGGCCCACCATCATTTATTTGCTTTTTAAAAAGTGGAATTACTGAGCCATTGCTACCAAGGACATTTCCAAACCTTGTAGTAATGAATTGAGTTGAAGAATGAGCATTAAAAGATTGAGCATAAACCTCAGCTATTCTTTTAGATGCTCCCATAACATTTGTTGGATTAACCGCTTTATCAGTTGATATAAGAACAAATTTTACTGCATTATACTTGTCTGAGAGTTTAATTAAGTTTTTGGAACCTTCTACATTAGTAGTAATCGCTTCTGCTGGATTTAGTTCCATCAAAGGAACATGTTTGTAAGCAGCAGCATGAAAAATTAGATCTGGCTTAAAGTGTGAAAAAAGACGTTTCATTCTTACGTAATTAGTGATGTCACCAATTACTATTTCCCAGTTTTGTTTGAAATCATTTTTTTTGAACTCATGTTCTAAATCATATAATCCACTTTCTGCCTGATCAAGAAGAATTAACTTTTTAGGATCATAGTGAAGCACCTGCCTACATATTTCACTACCAATAGATCCAGCTGCACCACTAACAAGAATGATTTTATTTTGCAATTGATTTGCAATGTTTTCTTTATTTAATTCAATAGTGTCTCTTCCTAATAAATCGTCAATATTGATTTTTTGAATTTGCTTTACATTGAAAGAATCACCAAGCCATTTTTCAACAGGAGGTACGGTTGAAATTTTTAACTTATTTTTAAGAGATTCGTTAATTAACGCCCTTTTGTTTTCTTTAACAGGATTTTTAATAGCTATAATCACATGTTTAATTCCTTTGTCATTAACCCAATGAGATAACTTTTCAATTCCAATAATAGGACAACGCTCAATCATTTTACCCATTTTATTTTTGTTGTCATCAATAAAGCCGACTATTTCAAATTCCTGAGAAGCGTCTCTGTCAATGGTGTTTTTGGTTATTATCCCCATTTTACCAGCACCGTATATCAATGTTTTTATTGTGTTGCTATTGGATTTTTTATTTTCAACATACAAGAGCTTAACCGTTATCCTAAAAGTAAGTAGCAGAAATAATGTTACTAAATACTCGGTAATTAGAATAGAAATAGGAAGAAAGTTTAGCGAATCGTAAAAAGTGTTTTTTATAAAGGATATTAATAAAAAAATAAGCGTTCCTAAACTAACTGTACTAAAAAGTCTTTTGGTGTCTTCTGTGCTAGTGTATCTTATAATACCAGCATAGATTTTGGAGAAGTAATACAATAATGCTCTAACAACAATAAAAATTGGAAATGAAGTAAGAAGAAGTTGATATTCATTTTCCCACAGTCTACGATCTATATTGACAAAGTCAAACCTGATTAAATAGGAGATGGATAAAGAAACAATAGTGAGTACAACATCAATTGTAAAGATTACCCACCTTGGTGTATTTTTATTTGGTAAAAACATTTCAACAAATATAATTTAATATCATATTTAAACACATCATCATTTGGATTGAATCAATAGTATATTTTAGGTAATTTTAATTTCAATACGCTATTAAACAGGCTAATTGACTTTTGGATAGAATTAAGAAAATATTATTTGTTGCCCACCACAGATTAGATCGTAGTCCTGGACAACGTTATCGCTTTGAACAATACTTCTCTTACCTAAACGAAAATGGTTTTTCATGTGAGTTGGCTAATATAATTTCTGAAAAAGATGATGAAATTTTATACAATTCATATAACTATTTCAAAAAAGGATGGATAGCTCTTAATGCTTACCGTAAACGATATTTGAATTATAAAAACATTAAGAATTACGACTTAATTGTTCTTTACAGAGAGGCTGTACTCACTAGAAGTATTGTATTTGAAAAACTTTTTGCAAATAGTGGAGTGCCATTGGTTTTTGATTTTGATGATGCCATATGGATTAAAGATGTCTCCAACGTAAATAGAACGTTATCGTTCTTAAAAAATGAAAAAAAGATAGAAAAAATCCTTCCCTTGTGTGCCCATGTTACCTGTGGTAATCAGTATTTGAGAGATTATGCAATTCAATTTAATAAAAACGTAACGATTCTTCCTTCAACTGTAAATACGGACCTTTACAAACCCATGAATTTAAATGGTTATTCTGGTAAAGTTAAAATTGGTTGGGTAGGAAGTCATACCACCATTAAACATTTTCAAAAAATTATAAACGTATACAGAAGATTGAAAGATGCCTACAAAGAAAAAATTTCATTTAAGGTAATAGGAGATCCTAATTATGAAAATTTAGAGTTGGATATTGTTGGTGTTCCATGGGATAATGATAAAGAAGTTGAGTTGTTTAACTCTTTTGATATTGGGGTAATGCCTCTTCCTAGAGATAATTGGACGGAGGGTAAATGTGGCATGAAGGGGCTGCTTTATATGTCTACTGGTAAACCTGCAGTTGTTTCTGATGTTGGAGCTAATAATACCATAATTAAAGATGGTGAAAATGGCTTTTTGTGTAAAGGTGAAGATCACTGGTTTAAGGTGTTGTCTGAATTAATTGAAAATGCTCAGTTAAGAAAACAAATTGGAGAAAACGGAAGAAAAACTGTAGTGGATAAGTATTCTACAATATCACAGAGAGATAACTATTTAAATTTATATTTGTCTCTTATTAATAAACAATAAAATTTCTTATGAAAAGTACTGCTCTTTCTCAGGTTCATATTGATCTGGGAGCTAAAATGGTTCCTTTTGCAGGATATAACATGCCTGTTCAGTATGAAGGTGTTAATGTTGAACATGAAACGGTTCGTTCTGGTGTTGGTGTTTTTGATGTCTCTCACATGGGAGAGTTTATTTTAAAAGGCCCTGGAGCTTTGGATTTAATTCAGAAAGTCTCCTCTAATGATGCCAGTAAACTTTTTCCCGGTAGAGCACAGTATTCATGTTTACCCAACTTAGATGGAGGCATTGTAGATGATTTACTTATTTATATGCTTGATGAGCAGGAGTACCTGCTTGTTGTAAATGCTTCAAATATTGAAAAAGACTGGAATTGGATAGTATCACATAATTCTTTTGATGTACAAATGACCAATGTTTCAGATAAGTGGTCTTTACTGGCTGTTCAAGGGCCCAAAGCTTCTGATGTTTTACAGCATTTAACAGATGTTGATTTAAACCAAGTTAAGTATTATCATTTCACAAAAGGTGTATTTGCGGGTGTTGATAACGTTATCCTCTCTGCAACTGGTTACACAGGTTCTGGAGGTTTTGAACTCTACATTCCTAACGAAGTTGCCAATCAGGTATGGTCTAAATTATTTGAAGTTGGAGAACCTTATGGAATTAAACCTATTGGTCTTGCCGCTCGAGATACTTTAAGATTAGAAATGGGATTCTGTTTGTACGGGAATGATATTAATGACTCTACCTCTCCTTTAGAAGCGGGATTAGGTTGGATTACTAAATTTTCTAAAGAATTTATTAACTCGGCTCAATTAAAGCTTCAAAAAGAAAATGGCGTGAGTAAAAAGTTGGTTGGATTTGAACTTGTTGATAGAGGTATTCCAAGAAATGGTTATCAAATTAACGATTCAAATGGTAAATCTATTGGTTTTGTTACTTCAGGAACCATGGGACCATCTGTTAAAAAAGCCATTGGTCTAGGATATGTTGATGTTGAATTTGCAAATGAAAATCAAGAAGTTTTTTTGGAGATTAGAAATAAACAAGTTGCCGCAAGAATAGTTAAATTTCCTTTCTATAAAAGTTAATATGGATAATAGGCCTACAGTTGAAGTTTGTTTTACTCCTAATTTATATCCATTGCACATGGATGATGCAGATGTTGTTGTTGTAATTGATGTGTTAAGAGCAACTTCTGCTATATGCACTGCATTTGCAAATGGTGTTGATAAGGTGATTCCTGTTAGCACTGTTGAGGAAGCAATTGAGTATAAGCAAAAGGGATATTTGGTTGCGGCAGAACGAAAAGGACAGGTTGTTGATGGTTTTCAGTTCGGGAATTCTCCGTATTCCTATATGGGGAAAGAACTTAAGGGTAAAACATTAGTTATTACCACAACTAATGGAACTAAAGCATTTCATACTGCTAGAAAAGCTAAAGAGGTGGTTATAGGTTCTTTAATTAACTTAGATGCTGTTTCTAATTTTTTAATTAAAAAGAAAAAAAATGTGCTTCTGCTCGCTTCCGGTTGGCAGAATAAGTTTTGCTTGGAAGATACCATTTGTGCTGGAGCAATTGCAGAACAATTAATTAATACTGGTGACTTTAGGTCAGTTCAAGATTCTTCCATTGCTGCTAAATATCTATATCTTTCGGCAAAAGAAAATTATTTGGGTTATTTAAAATCTTCATCACATAGAAGAAGACTTAAGAAGTTAAATTTAAATGAGGATATTAAATATTGTTTAACACCCAATCAAACAGATGTTGTTCCAATAAGAAAAGGAAATTATCTTGTAAATTATAAAGCTTAATTTATTAACCCAGAAATGATGTATTCAACTTCTGGACTGCTCTTTTTTGGATTAGATAAAATTGAAGTAATGTATTTTGGCTTTTTAGCGAGATCTCTTGAAGTCATTTCTTTATAAACTTCTAAATATTCAATAGAGTTTTTCCCCGTTAATAAATAATCTAGAGAGTTTCCTTCTTTATAATATTTTAAAATATGAATAAACCCTTTCAGGTATAGGTGATCTTTAGTAAATCCTCCACCTCTAAATATTCTAGTACAAAGAATAAAAGCACTTTCATGATTAAGATAATAACTATTTATAAGTTCATGGTATACTTGTTTGAAGTCTAAACCATTAATCATCATATCAATTGCAACTACTCTTAAGGCCAATTCTTTTAACCTATGAATGGTAAGATGTCCAGAAAGGTATTCAGTTAAAACTGCAATTCCTTCTTGTGTGTAGGTATTTGTTGGAAAACCAAGTTTAAAAATATTTAACGGCTGGTCTATAGCATTCATGGTGGTAACCATGTGAACACCAATTTCATGATGTACTAATGCTTTAACACTGTCTTCAGAAAGAAAGGTTCCTTTTTTTAAAAGCACCTTTTTTTTGTAGTTAAGTACCATTATTTCAGCCGTGAGGTGATTGGTGATTTCAACATCGGCTTTAAAACCATAGTTTTTTATTTCATTTTCAAAAATTGTTTTTACCTGATCAATAGGAATTTTCTTTGATTTAGAACTGCTATTAGGACAGTTTAAGATAAAATTGGCGTGTTTTAGGTCGGTTTCGTTAGGTTGACCAAAGTACCTTAATGAATTGTAAAAAAATCTTTTTGTGCCAATAGATGATAGCATGTCAATTTTATCAGAATAGCTTTTGATGACATCTCTATATAATTTGGCTATGGTAACATCTTTGACATATTCAAGAGGAAGTGCATATAGTTTTCGTTTAAACTCAAAAGGATGTTCTACAATTTGTTTGTATCTAAACTGTGGATTTATCTTACCTTTATGTTTTAAAAATTTTCTTTTTTCAGTCTCAAGATTTTGAGGGGTTACGTAGCTAAGTACTTCAAGAGTTTTTGTTAGTTTGTATAGTCGTTTGTCCACCTCTAATAATTGAGCGTCAATACCTGGAGAGAGCAAGGACCCTTTGTTCATTTTTAAGTTTAAAATAGACTCAACAAAAAAACAGCTAGTATCTACAATTGATTTTTTAAAACCATGTTCAAGTTGGTCAATAACAATAGGATAATCAGTTTGATCAAGCTCATTGCAATAGATTTTTTTCACTTCAGTAGCAAGAACTAGCGTGTTGTTAAATTTTTCAGTTATGTGTATTAAAAAGTAACCATTTCCTTGAAAGGGACCATTAATTTCTGTAGTGCTTTCAAAATTTCCAAGTGGAATGTTTTTTAACTCATCAAACCACTTCTTAATTATTTTTCCATACCTGTCATTGTCAATATTTTCACTTCCTATGTTAAATACAGGAAGCTCTTTGTTATGTCTTACATAATTGTAAGAATGCATGTCAAATACAATACATCCCTTATGCAACTCTTCAATGCTTTCTATAAGTGCATCTATGACTTTATAAAAGTTAGCATGCTTTGTAAGACTTTCTTTTTTAAGGGTTTTAGTAAGAGGTTTTTTCCATACTTGTTTTCCCCATGCATCTTCATAAACACAATTGTCAGGATTTCTATTTAAATCGTATTCAAATCTTGAGTCTTTGCCTACTATAGTAAGTGGCATAGAGGTAATAAAAGTATCTGTAAAAGGATCTTCTTCGTACCATCGTTCATAGCTTGAATGAATAATTTTATCTTTTAGATTATCTCTAAAATTTCCTCCAGCATGAATAGCAGCACATATAAATGGAACATACTCCCTTATTTTTATGTGGAAAGAATGGTCTAATGGAACTGCTTCAAAACTATCGTAATTTTTGATGCGATTAATAATCTCTTTTATTGATAATACTTCCATTAAAGATATTATTGTAATGGTTTAATTTTTTCTTCTACAAAATCAATAATAGTACTTTGTATTCGAGATTCACTGTCGTCATTTATTTCAGCAAAACCACCAGGTGAACACACGTTAACTTCAATTAATTTTCCACCCATAAGATCCAACCCAACAAGATACAATCCATCTTTAACTAGTTGAGGGCCGATAGCAGCGCAAAGCTCTAATTCTGAAGGGGAAAGCGTATGTGGAACACAGTGTCCGCCAGCATGAACATTTGACCTATGATCATCAGCAGCAGGAACTCTTCTCATGGATCCAATAGGTTCTCCATTAAGCATAATAATTCTGATGTCTCCTTTTACTTGAGTTTCGATATATTCTTGTAGAATTATATAGTTGTTTTTGCCACCTGAATCAATATAGAAATCAAGTAAGGAGTTGATGTTGTAATGTGAAGTTTTAGAAGATTTATCCAAGAGTATAACACCTGAACCACCGAATCCGTCCATAGGTTTCATTATAAATTTATCTCTATCGTATTCTTCAATAACCTGTTTTAAATACTCTTTATTTCTAGAAACGGTTGTTAATGGTATCCACTGTTTGGAATTGTCTTCTGTATTATATAGAGAGGATAAAGTAGCAGGATATATTTTATTATTTGCTTTTCTTAACCCAGAAATACTATTTACAAAAAGGGTTGAGCCATCTAGAGTATCTAAAAAATTAAGCACATGGTTGTCCAAAGGGGGGTTATCTCTTAAGAAGATAACATCATGAATTTTCATGGGATGAAATTCTTTTGTTAGTGAAGCTTGGTTATAGAATTCAACCATATCTAAAGAGTAATCTTCTTTATAATCAACAACGTGACAATAAGAACAAACTGTTGTTCTTCGAATAGCCATTTCACTAGGGTAGATGATAGAAACCTTGTATTTACGAATTACACATTCGTGAATTAGTCTTAGTGTACTATCTAACTTAGGACTTACATCCTTCCAATTATACATGATAAAACCTACATTCATTTTGATTCGTTTTTTTTAAAGTTAATACTAATTGAATTTACACAATACCTTAAGCTGGTTTTTGTTGGCCCATCTACAAATAAATGCCCAAGATGAGATTGACAATTTGAACAAACTATTTCAGTTCTTATCATTCCAAAACTAGTATCCTTTATTTTATCAATATTGGCATTTTCAATTTCATTGTCAAAACTTGGCCAACCACAACCTGAATTAAACTTCATGGAAGAGCTAAAAAGTTCCTTATTGCAACCCTTACAGGTGTAAATGCCATCTTCAAAATGGTTGTTGAATTTTCCTGAAAAGGGTTTTTCAGTGCCTTTTTCTCTAAGAATATGATATTCTTCAGCAGAAAGTATTTTCTTCCAATCTTTACTCAACGCAATAAATTTTTATCAAATTAAAAATTTTGAAACTTAATTTTATATTTGAAAGAGTTTTTTTTGTAAAAATTACAATTGATTTTATTATAATGGCTTCAATTGCCATATGTTTAATTTAATTTCCTTGTATGAAAATTTTATTGTCTCCTGCCAAATCTTTAAATGAGAAAGTGGCAATTTTAAAAGGTAACTATTCACAGCCTTGTCTTCTTGATTTTTCTGAAGAATTGATGGATAATTTAAAGAAAATGCAACCTATAGAAATTAAAAAATTAATGGGTGTTAGCGATCAAATAGCAGAGCTCAATTACAATAGATTTCAATCTTGGAGAACTCCATTTAGTTTGGAAAATGCTATCCCTTGTGGATGGGCGTTTTCTGGTGCTGCTTATAAAGGTTTAGATTATGGTAGTCTTAGCAATACTATTCAAGAATATAGTCAAGGGGTGCTTAGAATATTAAGTGGTTTATATGGTGTTCTTAAACCTTTCGACTTAATTCAACCCTACAGATTGGAAATGGGAACCAAATTTGGCGTTAATAATGCTTCAAATTTATATAAGTTTTGGGGAGATCAAATTACCAATGAGCTAAATGCAGAAATTAAAGACAATGAGTGGATAATCAACTTATCCAGCAATGAGTATTTTAAAGCTATAAACACCAATAAATTAAATGGTCGGTTGGTTACTTGTTCATTTAAAGAAAATAAAGCTGGTCAATATAAAATTATTATGGCCTATGCCAAAAAGGCTAGAGGATTGATGAGTCGATTTATTCTGGAAAACAAAATCTCTGAAAAAGAGGATTTGTTGGCTTTTAATTCAGAAGGATATAGGTATTATCCAAAACTTTCTAATGAAAATGAATTGGTATTTGTAAGATAATTTTAGGAGTTTAATTTAGCAAAGTCTTTAGCAAAATAGCTTAGAATAACATCTGCACCTGCTCTTTTTATACTTAATAAAGCTTCTTGAAATGAAGCATTGTAATCTAGCCAACCGTTTTTAGCTGCAGCATGAATCATCGAATATTCTCCACTTACATTGTACGCAGAAATGGGTAATTCAAAATTGTTTTTAAGTAATTGAATAACATCCAAATAACAAAGTGCGGGCTTTATCATAAGGAAATCTGCTCCCTCCAAAGAATCTAGCTCTGCTTCGATTAAGGCTTCTTTTTTGTTTGAAGGATTCATTTGATAAGTCTTTTTATCCCCATTTTTAGGAGCCGAGTCTAGTGCGTCTCTAAAAGGACCATAAAAGGCACTAGCGTATTTAGCAGTGTAGCTCATTATGCTTGTATTATGATATCCCTTCTTATCAAGTTCTTCTCTAATGAATCCTATTCTTCCATCCATCATATCAGATGGCCCTATAATATCTATTCCTGCCTGTGCCTGAGCAATTGACATTTTTGATAAAATGGGAAGTGTTTTATCATTTATTATTTCACCATTATCAACTAATCCATCATGACCATCAGAAGAATAGGGATCCATTGCTACATCACTCATTAAACATATTTCAGGGAAAGTTGTTTTAATTTTTGAAATAGCCGCAAGATAAAAGTTGTCTGAATGGTAGCTGTAACTTGCCATTTGGTCTTTTAGCTTATCATCAACAGCAGGAAATAGAACAAAGCTGTTAATCCCCAATTGAATGCATTCTTCTATTTCGTTTAAAAGTAAATCAACAGACCATCTGAAAACATTAGGCATAGATGGTATTTCTTGTTTAATTTTAGATCCATCTACAACAAATAATGGGTAGATAAAATCGGCTGTACAAAGCGTTGTTTCTTGAACCATATTCCTAATGGCCTTAGATTTTCTATTTCTTCTTGGTCGATGATTCATTCTACATTATTTAATGTAACTAAAGTTATGATTGTTTTTTAAGTTGATAAGACAGTGGTATATCAAATGAATTACTGATTCTACGTCATCTTTTGAGCACATTTCAACAGTGGTATGCATGTACCTTAGAGGTAGTGAAATTAATGCTGAAGCAACACCAGCATTGGAGTAAGCAAAAGCATCAGTGTCGGTTCCAGTACTTCTTGAAGCTGCAAGTCTTTGAAAGGCTATTTTATTTTTTTCAGCGTTAGAAATGATAAAATCAAGTAGGTTATTTTGTACGGCAGGACCATAGGTTAAAACAGGACCTTTTCCACAAGCTAAATCACCCTCCTCAATTTTTTGATCATTGGGGTTTGAGTGTCGTGACAAACATCAGTAACAATTGCTACGTTAGGTTGAATTCTTTCGGCAATCATTTGAGCTCCTCTAAGCCCAATTTCCTCTTGAACAGCATTGGTGATATATAAGCCAAAAGGAAGTTTTTTGTTGTTTTCCTTAAGCATTCTAGCAACTTCAGCAATAATAAATCCACCCATTCTATTGTCTAAGGCTCTTCCTAAATAATTTTTTTTATTTAGAATCATAAACTCATCTTCATAAGTGACAACACATCCTACATGAACACCTAATTTTTCAACCTCAGCTTTTGTTTTGCATCCACAGTCTAAAAATATATTGTTGCTTTTGGGAGTTTCTTCTTTGTTTTTTCTTGTATGAATAGCTGGCCAACCAAAAACTGCTTTAACAACACCTTTTTTAGTATGTATGTTAACTCTTTTTGATGGAGCTATCTGATGATCACTTCCACCATTTCTTCTTAGATAGATAAATCCTTCATTGGTAATGTAGTGAACAAACCATGAGATTTCATCTGCATGAGCTTCAATAACTACTTTATATTTTGCATCTGGATTTATTACTCCAACGGCAGTTCCGTAGGTGTCAACAATAGTATCATCAATGTATGGTTTAATGTAATCTAACCATATTTTTTGTCCTTCACTTTCAAATCCAGTAGGAGATGGGTTGTTTAAATATTTTTGTAAAAAGTTTTCAGACTTTTTATTTATGAAAGATTTAGATTTAGCCATATTTACGAAGTTAGTAGGTGCATTTAGGCACCGAAGATAATAACCATATGGGAATAACTAGTACTTATTACTGATTAATCTTCTTGTTTTCATAAATTTGAGCTGTTAAATTTATACTATGAACAGGTTTATTGTTGCATTATTATTGTTAGTTGGCCTTTCTTTAAATGCTCAAGTTCATGATACAATAGCAAAACAAGATTTTTTAAAAAAATTAGATTCTTTAGGTGGGATAGATAGTGCTGCAAATGCTCAAATGAAATACAATTTAGGAGTAGAATTTATGGATGCAACTAATTATAATCAGGCAATTTCTTATTTTGATTCGGCAACTGTTTACGATAGTGATTTTATTCTTGCCTATTTTAATAAGGGATTATGCCATGTTAAGCTTGGAGATTTAACTGCTGCCAAAAATGATTTTGCTAATATATTGGTGAATGATTCGACTTACCATCTTGCATTGTTTCAATTGGCTGAAATTTATAAAAAAGAAGGATTTGTTTCTATGGCAATAGATAATTATTCTAAAGCCATATCTATTTTTAATAAAGATTTTAAGTATTTCTACAGCAGGGGAGTGTTGTATTTTCAGGAAAATGAATATGAAAAAGCAAAAAATGATTTTTCAAAAACCATTCAACTTAAAACCAACCATGCTTATGCCTACAATGATAGGGGAAGCACCTTTTTGAAGTTAGATGATTTAGATGCTGCTATTAAAGATTTTCATAAGGCTGTTGAATTTAATCCGCAGCTTGCTTTTTCATTTAATAATCTTGGCACTGCTTATCGAAAAAAAGAAAAATACAATGAGTCTATCAGAGCCTATAATGAAGCTATAAAAATTGATCCTAGTTACTATGTTGCCATTAACAATAGAGGCATGTCTAAGTTTAATAAAGAAGATTACGAGTCTGCAATTGCAGATTTTGATCGATGTTTAAAGTTAAATCCAACTTATTCATATGCAGTAAATAATAAAGCTTCTTGTTATATAGGTCTTGAAGATTGGGAAAAAGCTATCTCTTATGCCGATAAAGCTATTGAGCTAAATCCTGATTATACCTACGCCTATTACAATAGAGCGATTGCAAAGGAAATGAATAGAGATCTAGAAGGTGCGTGTTCTGATTGGAAAAAAGCTTATGAGCTTGGCTTGGAAGCCGCTAGTACGTATTTTAATTCAACTTGTAAATAGATAATAATGAAGCTAAGAATATTAATTATAGTCCTTTTTTATTTTATAGTTGGTGCTCTTTGTTCTCAAGACATTCCATTTGAAAAAGCTTTTTTCACTAAAGAGCAAAGAGATGGATTAAAGGAAGCTCAAAAAAATATTAAAGAAGGTGATTTAGTATATGAATTGGGCCCATCTGTTTGGCCTAGAGCAATTGAGCATTACAAAAAAGCCTATGATTTCAATCCTGACAATTCTTTATTGAACTATAAATTGGGAACATGTTATTTGTATTCTATTCATAAATCATGGGCATTAGATTTTTTAAAAAAAGCGTATCAATTAAATCCTTCAGTAAATCAAAAAATACATTTTTTCTTAGCAAAAGCACATCATTTTAAATATGAATTTGATCTTGCTATTAAAGAGTTTGAAAAACATAAAAAAGTATTGATAAATACGGGTAATCAAGATCAGTTACTAGAACTTTCGAAAATGATTTCTGATTGTAGGTTTGCCAAAAAACTAGTTGCAAATCCTGTACGTGTTTGGATTGATAATTTGGGACCTCAAATAAATACCAAATATCCCGAGTATAGTCCCATGATTAATGCAGATGAGTCGGTAATAATTTTTACAACCAGAAGGGCGTCAGGAATTGGTGATGATGTCGATATTGAGGATTTGGGTTACATGGAAGATATTTTTTCTTCATATAAAGACGAAAATGGAAATTGGGTAAAATCTGTTGGTTTTGATGAAAATATTAATACCAAATCTCATGATGCCACATCTGGATTTTCAAATGATGGGTTAACAGTTTTTGTATACTATGGCCATAAAGGAATGGGAGATATATATGTTTCTCAAAAAGTAGACGGTAAATGGTCTAAAGCTAAGAGCATCGGCAAAAAAATAAATGGAAAATCTACTCATGAGACAAGCGCTTGCCTTTCATTTGATGGTAAGAAATTATATTTTTCCTCTAATAGAGAGGGAGGATATGGTAAGCATGATATTTGGGAAAGTAGTTGGGATGATCAGAAAATGGAGTGGGGAGAGCCCGTTAATATGGGGCCTATTATTAATACTAAGTATGATGAAAGAGGGGTTTACAAACATCCTGATGGTAAAACCATGTATTTTGCTTCTAATGGTCATCCGGGAATGGGTGGTTATGATATTTTTTATTCTAAAATTCAATCAAATGGAATTTGGGAAAAACCAACCAATATTGGATATCCCGTATCAACACCAGATGATGATGTTCACTTTGTGATGTCTGCAAGTGGTAAAAAGGGCTATTACTCATCATTTAGAGAAGATGGGGAAGGAGAGAAGGATTTGTATGTGATTACTTTTTTGGGAGCTAAGAAAATACCTCTTTTGAATGGGGAGGATAATTTACTTGCAAGTGTTGTTGCTCCCATTGAAGAAGATTTAGTTCAGCCTAAGGTTAAGGTGAATATGAAAAATTTATCTATTCTAAAAGGACTAGTATTAGATGCCGACACCAAAATACCTGTAGGCTCGTCAATTGAATTGATTGATAATGGCACTCAAACTTTAGTCTCTGAGTTTACAAATGATAGTGAGAGTGGTAAATATATTCTTTCGTTACCTGCTGGAAAAAATTACGGAATTGCTGTTAAATCTGAAGGTTATTTATTTCATTCAGAAAATTTCGACATTCCTGAGAGTGCTGGTTTTAGGGAATATGAGAAAATTATTTATTTAAAGAAA
>PAZE01000050.1 GCA_002716065.1 Crocinitomicaceae bacterium
GATATTGGGCTGTTTCAACTTTTTTAATGGAATCATTTTCCAAAGAGTCTTTTAGGAAAGCCTTTCTAAATTCTAATTTAATAGAGTCTTCTATTCTTCTTTTTTCAAATAAAATGGAATCTTCCTTGATTGCCTTAATAGAGTCCAAAGCATTTAGATTACTTGATTCAATAACTGATTTTTCATTATTGGAACAGCTAAAGAAAATGGATAAAAAAATAATTGTTACTATGGAAAACAGGTTTTTCATGATTTATCTAATTTACAAATCAATAGGCAAATAGATGTATATAGGCACATTTTAAGTCATAAAATGTTTGACCTATGTTTGAACTTTGGATTTTCAAATTCTCACACCCATAATACACACATCGTCTATTTGTTCTAGGTCTCCTTTCCAACGATTGAATTCTTCGCTTAGTAGGTTATGTTGAGTGTCCATGTCCTTATCAGCAATGGAAAGTAGAAAGCGTTTGAAATTAGCCGATTTGTATTTCTTACCTTTTTCTCCTCCAAACTGATCAGTAAAGCCATCAGAGAATAGATATACGCTGTCTCCCTTATTTAGCTGAAGATGATGGTTGTTAAAAGGGTCATTCGTAACGTACACACCTATAGGTTGCTGATCTGCTTGGATGGCCTCTACTTTACTAGTCCCACTGCGGATGACCCAAAGCGGGTTGTTGGCTCCAGCCCATTGTATTTCTTTTGTTTTAAGATTTAGAGCACAAAGAGAAATATCCATTCCATCTTTTATCTCTAGTTCCGGTCTGCTAAAACGTCTGATGATTAGCTCTCTTGTTTTGTTAAGTATTTCAGAGGGTTTTGAATTCGCATTATCAAGAATAGATAAATTCAGTGCATTTGAACAAACTACCGATACCATAGCACCAGGTACACCGTGACCAGTGCAGTCTGAAACAGCAAAGTATAGTATGTCTTCCTTTTTATATAACCAGTAAAAATCACCACTTACAATATCTTTTGGTTTGAAAAGAACAAAATAATCATCAAAATAATTATCTACAAGGGATAGATCTGGTAAAATAGAATCCTGGATATTTTTTGCATAAGTAATTGAATCAACTATTTCTTTTTTCTGAATATTTATCTGTAATTCATTTTTCCTACTTAATTCAAGCAATTCTACATTTTTTTCTTTTTCATTTCTCTGCTCATTTAAAAAATACAATGTTGTTGATAATGCAATAGTTGATACTGCAATAATGTTCATTCCAAAAAATAATAATTTTATTCCCTCAGAAATAATAAGATCTCTAGAAGAAGCATTTGAGACAGCATCAGTGTCAAAATATATAAGTATAGCTATTAAAGAAATATAAACTATAAACCAGAATCTGAACTCTTTAATTCCCTTGAACATCAAAGCACCCATTGGGCACAGTAAAGCCCATATTATCACAACCCCTGAAGAAGCAAAACCACCAAGGCTTAATTGTGCTAAAAATGGAAGTAAAAGAATTAATAGGAGCTCAATTCTTAAAAAGAAGTTGAAATTTTTTTGAAAATAAAAAAATATTAGAGACACCCCAACTAGAAAAGAATATGCAAAGGGGAAAATAGCGGTTAAATAAAATTCTTTATTTAATTTAACCCCCATAAAAAAATACATTAACCCCCATATTATACCAGCAATACAAATCAAAAATGATATAATTGTAAGGGTTTGTTTCTTTAACGCTTTCTCTTTAGAGTCTTCAGAACTTATCCCAAATTTTTTCCAAAAAAATGTAAATGTCTTTAAAAAATTATCCATCTAAAGTCATATGTTTAGGATATCTCTTGTTAAGGAAATTAATCAGCTAAATATAATAAAACAAATAAACAAAATCTTTCAATAATTGATTAGCTAGTTACAGAATGGATTTGGGTTCCTATGTCTCCACTACTTTATGGGCTCCACACGTAATTATGTATAGATAAAAGTTTGTAACCTTTTTTTGTAAGACCAAAGTGAAAAATTAGAAAATCCATTTCACCGAAACTAACTCCAAATTCAATAAATGATCTTTTTTTGTTAGAATTATTAATGCCATTTAATCCATCATAATGTCCACCAGCTGCAAATGTTTCACCACCATCCCAAATATAACTATGCTCACTTGAGAAACTATTTAAGGAAGATTTAAAGTCTTTTATTTTTTCTTCTTTAGATAAAGGTTCTATTTCATATTCTTTTAAATCATCTTCTTCTATTAGCCAGCTCCCATCATCGTAATACCAAATTATAGAATCATTATCAATCATAAACCCCTCTGAAATATTACAGTTTTTGAATATAGAGTCAGCATATGGTTTTAACTCCTTATTTATATTTTCATTCGAAATGTATTTTTTAACATGTCTAAGTTCTTTTGAATAATTCTTAGTTTTAATTTCTTTCTTTATTAAATCTTCAAAATCTTCAAAAAACAAAGAGTCATTTCTGATGATAATTTGATTTAAATTGTAATAATATAAATCAGCTGTTTTTTTATCTTCTTGACTTAGCCAAAAAACTATACTTTTTATTTTGTTTATTATTTCTAAGTCTTCGGATATTTTCTGGTAAAAGTTTTTTGGTTTTATTTCTTGAGATATGAAATCTTTGTATACGTACAGAATAGTTCTTATTTCTAAGTCATCGTAGAATTCGAAATTATAATCTTTATATTCTATAAATAATTCTTTAAAAATATTCATCTGTAACTGAAAATCTTCAGTTTGATTTAAAAAATTATATGTCTTAAGTATTGATGTAAAAACATCTTTATATTCAATTAAAATAGAATCTTTATTGGTTATTTTTTTTCTTCTATGAGGATGATAAATACAATTTGTGATTTCTGAAACTAAATGAATTAAAGTGTCAATATCACTCTTTTTAGACTCAATTTCAGAAACGCTATCTATTTTTATTTCACTAAGTAAATCTTTATTTGTGTCAATAATTTCAATTGAATAATTTATTGAATCAACATAATTGTTGATTGGTGAAACAGAACTTTGCTCATTACTACATCCAAATAAAATACATATTGTAAGTAGGTAAAATAGTTTTTTCATTTTAATCAAACTTTATTCAAAAAATAAATCAATTATCTTTTGCGGATATTTGCTTTTTATTAATCTTATTGAATTTTCATTTAAGGGAGATTTGTTTCTTCGATTAATTGAGGATATTTCTGGATATCCTTCACCTTCTAATTTTATCAGTGACCCTTGGTGAATTAAATAAAGCTTAGTTGAGGAGCTAGGTGTTGAACCTGGATAAGTACATATATCCTCAATTTTTTCTTCAATTAAACATAGTTGTCCGTTTTGATTGAAATGAAAATCAGTTGTGAATATTGTTGTTCCACACTCATAGTGTATCCAGTGGTCTTCAATATTAGGGTCATTTCCCATAAGCTCTGAACCAGAATCGGAGTTAGTAGTATCAATTTTTTTTATTGAAATTCTTCTTAAGAGTTTGTTTTTATTATGCTGAATTTTGTAAAAAAATGTAATTTCTGCAGAATCTTTAAATTTTAGATAAGCTGTGTCTAAGATTTTAATGGAAGTTTGTTTTAATGACTTATAGTAATTGTTGACTTCATTAATTTTATAATCGTATTCATATTCATCACAACAAGGCTCAAAAAAAAGCTCTATTAAATCGCAATTAGAACAAAGGGACAAATGAGAATAATTAAAATTTTGGTTTTCAGTTGGAATAGAATCATTAACCACCTGAACAGAATCCAAAATTATTTTATTAGTGATATTATCTTTTTCAATAATTGTATCTTCTGTAACAAAAATATCATTAGTTATAATGTTTTCATTTTCATTGCTACAGGCGAATAAGAAAATAATTAGAGTAAAGCAAATAAGCTCTTTCATATATAACTAATTTACAAATCAAATGGTAAATAAATGTTTTACTTTTGATAATTTTCAAATATCTGTAAATGAGTTAGTAAAAGAATGGGTTTGGTTTCATACAGAAACAATTGATGGTTTTATTCAAGAAAATGAAAGTTTTTCAACCTTTAAATTTAGGGATATGATTAAAAATAAAAAGGACCGATTCTTCCAATACTTATACTAAAGGTTAGTAAAAAAATTATCCCACCAATAATTGGAGCTAATAAAAGTAGCAATGAAATCCAAAATGCAGTTTTAATGTTGTTTTTTATCGTTTTTTCCTGTCCTTTTATTTTCTCTCCCTTTTTCTTTATTTTTTTTATTGCTTTTATTAAATGTATAAAAGCAATTATTGATAAAATCAAGCTGCTTATGCCGAAAATAGCTCCAAAGACATGTAGAAAATCATATGTTGATGGAAAAGCAATTAAATAAGATACAATTGATAATGTAGCACTAATGAGCGATATTATACTAAACTTTTTTGCTCTTTTAGACAGTTTTATAATTTCATCTTTATCTTCTAAACTCGGTAATTTATTAATTAAAACACTATCGATATTAATCAATTTTTGATGTGCTTTTTTATCATTTTTAATAATATCTTGTTCTGAAACCTCAACATCTGCATATAATTCATCATTATTGATTGTCTCTTTAGAACCAAATGATCTATTTTCAATTTTATTTGCAGGTTTTGATTTTTTGAAATCAGTAGTCTTATTTTTAATAGAAACGAAATCAGTATAGTGGGTATTAAATTCTGGTTTAACGTAAACCTTTTTAGGGCTTCTTTTAAAGTTTGTTGTAAGTTGAGTTTGTTTACAAGAGCTAAAAATGGATAAAATACAAAATAGAGCAATAATATTTTTCATGATTTATCTAATTTACAAATGAATAATTAAATATTTTGATCTGATGAGTTTTCTAAAGGAGATGTTTAAACTTTAGAAGCTTTCTCTTTCTTTTTACCTCCAATAGTCCATCTGTATGCTAGAGTTGAGATCAAGCCAGCATCAAAGCTAATTTCTGAATCAGTTCCAACTTCAAAACTAAAAGTGAAATTTCCAATTTTAGCTTGTGGTCCTATAAATAGAGGCCAAGGTCGAACTGCTAATGCTATGTTGTTTTCTAGGTTTCCATAACCAAAGGCCATTTTTCCAGTTACAATACTAGGAGCTGCAATTCCTACTTGGTATTCAAAAATGCCATTATCTGAGATTTGTATTGTTTGTCCCAATAAGATACTTGCTCCTGGAAAAGCGTCATTGAAGTCATAGCCATCAATTGCTGCTAAGCCAATATTAAGCTCTATAAATTTACTTTCTTTATTTTCTTGTGCACTTAGAAGGATTGGAGCTAAGGCAAATAGTATGATTAATTTTTTCATACAGCTAATGTACTATAGGTGGAGAGACTTAAGAAATTAAACATCTTCAAAAAAGTATTTTTAAAAATGAATATAATTATCATAATAAACTTATAATCAATATTTTATAAAAAATAAAAAGGATTTTTTTGTGGCGTAATTATTGAATTAATTCTGCTAAATCTTTTATGGCAACAATTATTTTATTATTTATCGATGGTTTCTCTTTAATAGAACCAGAGTTATCTACAAATTTCCATCCTTCGTTTATAAGAGATTTAAAATCTTCTTTTTCAAGCTGATGTATAATCATTATTTGACTACCTACACAAAATCCAGGGTTTGTTGTTTCAAAACCTTTTATAGTGTGTATTATTTCTGAGAAAATAGGTTTTCCTGTTTCGTTTCTTTCTTTGATGAGCTGCTTAAAATAGGGTAGTAGTGCATGATTAATAGTAGAGAATGTTTTAAATGCTTGAATAACCAATGAATCTGAATAAATCTGAATATTTTCTTCAGGAAGTAATCCTTCGTGAGTTCTAAAAACTGGTGTAAAAGCCTCTAGCAGCATCCAATCTTTAAGAAGTTTTTCTTTTCTAATGGAATTTTTTAGCAACGTTTTCTTTACAGAAGTATATCCACCAACATCACTATGTATGATTGGCAACCCTGAGTAAGCGCTGCTTAAATAGGCATCAAAAACACTACCTAATCCATCTTCAATAGTATAGTCTACCATTTGGTCTCCAGCCCACATCATAGATGAATATTTTTGAGTTGATTTTCCTCCAGAGCGATTAAAAAAGAACAATTCTTTATCTAAATTCTCTTTTATTATCTCGTAATTCAATTTTGCCCATAATACTGGATATTCATTGTGTTTTTTAATCTCGTTAATTGTATTTTCAGAATTAGTTCTTATTGGATACCATTCTCCAAAATCTGCCATCCAACCTGAAAATCCCTGATTTACTAAATTGAGCTGTATAATCTGCTTCATCCAACTGTAGGCAGCTGTACTAAATAAGTCTACCATATATCCTTTAATTCCTCCAAATTTGAATTTTATGGGGATGCCGTCTTTTTCGATAAAATAGTGGTTTGAAATTCCTTCTTTTAAATAAGGCCCTTGTTCGGCAAAAAAAGGATTGACATAACCCAGGATTTTGATGTCTTTTTGCATTAATTCAGATTTAAACTTTTCAAAATCTGGATAATGAGAATTGTCTAATTGCCAGGTCCATTTTAATCTGCTTCCAAATTTAGTAGGTTGTTTGCCCACCCAATCTTGAATCCAAAGAGCGTTTACTTTAACTTGAGCATCTAAAACTTTGTTGAGTTTTTCTTTTACTTCTTGTGTTCCTCCTTGAACACCCAAAATTGTTCCTAAGGACCATAGGGGAAGCTCGTAGGGTAATGGTGAGTTTATTTTATGAACTTCATTTATAGATGAATCATATCCCAGAGTAAATGTTACGATTTGGTCAAAAATATTAAATGTAATAAAGTCGTTACTGAATTCAACTTCAGAATAAGCAAAGTCATTCCAACTAAAAGATCTATTTAAGCTAGTATGAAAATTAGGTAAAGGACAATAAGTAGCATCACTTTCGCCAGCAACTCCTGCTAAAGATGTCCATTTGCTAATTGATCCTCCACCTCTTCCAATTCCATTTTCTTGTGTTAGATTCTTAATTGATTTATTGTAATGCTTGTATTTTGAAAATTGAATGCCCCCACCATAAATTCTTTCTAAATCACCTCTTTTAAAAGGGATGTGCCAATGATTTGTTTTAAAGTTAGACCAAATGGTGAGTTCTAATTTTCCGGAATTATTAGTGCCTATTTTTAATTGAATTTCTTGATTTCCTTTTGTCCAGACAATAGCTTGCTTATCATATTTTGAGATTGTAAACCCATCAATGGGTTTTGACTCTTTAAAACATAAATGGAACGATCCTAATTTTTCTTTTACCTTGAGCGAACTATTTTGGAAATACACGTTTTCCCAATCAATAACAAATAGTTCCTTTTTACTGTAAAGTTCTCTTATGGAAATACTTCCCTCCGATGTGTCTAAAAACTGAGTTTTTATGGGAGCTAAAATCCATAATAATGATATAAATACAAAGTAGCGCAAATCTGTTATTAGTCTTAAATCTAATATAACGCTTTTAAATCTTTACTATTTAACTAGATTAATTATATGTAAAAGGTGCCTTTTAGATACAGTTGGGCTTGTCCTGCGATAATTACTCTTTCCCCAATATTTTCACAATATAGGTTTCCTCCTCTTTGGGAAAGCTGTTGAGCATTTAATTTGTTTTTCGAAAGTTCTTTAGACCAATAGGGAATTAATGTGCAATGAGCAGATCCTGTAACAGGATCTTCTAGTATGGTGGCTTGAGGGGTGAAAAATCTAGAAACAAAATCTGATTCATTTCCTTTTGCAGTAACAATTACTCCTCCAACACCTAAATTTATGGTGTCAAATATTTGCCTGTCAATTGTAATGTTTCGTATTTCATCTTCATTTTCATATACCAGCATATAATCTCTTGCTTTGTAAATTTTTTGTGGTTGTATATTTAGTGCAGCTTCTATTGGTTTGGGAAGCTTTGTAGGTATAGGTTTTCTTGCAGGAAAATTTAGGTAATAAAAATTGTTTTTATAGACTACCTCAAGCTTACCACTTTGCGTAGTAAATAGTATTGGATTGGAAGGGTGTTTAAGAACTGATTTTATTACATATGCGGTGGCTAAGGTAGCGTGGCCACATAAATCAATTTCAAGATCAGGCGTAAACCATCTAAGCTCAATTTCATTTCCATTATCAATAAAAAATGCTGTTTCGGCAACTGCATTTTCTTTAGCAATTTTCAAAAGAACATCATTAGCTAACCATTTTTTTAGGGGAACTACACACGCTGGGTTTCCATAGAATAGGTTAGTTGTAAAGGCATCAACTTGATAAATTTCATTTTGCATTGCAAATTATATTTTTAGGAAAATAATCGATTTTTTCCAAATTGATTTTTTTGGACTATACTGTTTTCTTCCACAAAAAATTTAAGTCCAAATAGAACAGATTTTAAGTAATTTTTCATTATTGGCTTAAGAAAATATTTAGCAATAAATTGTCTTAGAAATTTAGGATAATTGTTCAGTATAATAAAATAAAAAAGTTGTATTTGAATTGAAATTGAGCAACTGTTGTTTTGGATGGATTTGATTTTCCAAATAACATTTGCGAATTGTATATTGTTTTTTTCAATTATTAGTTCATATCCTAAACCTTCATTCCATGATTTAAATTTCCTATGTAATGTACTTCCATTATTGTACTCTATTGTATCTTCAGAGCGTTCTTTTTCCCAATTTACAACCTTATTTTGTTTACAAAAAGGATGAAAGTTATTTAAATTTTCAGGTTCTGAAATTGCTTTCCAAACACTGTTAATTGAGGAATTTATTTTTTGTGAAAATTCAACATTTATCTTTTTATTCTCTTTAGAGATTGTCATTTTTTCTTAAAATAGAAGGTTTAAAATGTTTAGTAATTTCTTGAAAAATAAGCTTTATTTTTTTTGTAAAAATTGTGTATTATTAAAATTAAAAGTCCAAAATAGTTACATCTAAATTTATTTTTTAAAAACACCACTTTCCAATTTTAAATCTCCCATTTTTAAGTGGGTGTAAGCATTTTTGATTTTAATTGGAGTACTCTCTTTCATTAAAACATTTAAACCAAGTTTTGGAGGTCCATTTGTTTGTAATTTTTTAATTAATTCTTCAATGAATTTTAGTCCAGCTTTGGTTTGGTCAACAGTTTGATAATTGGTAAAATCAAGTTTATCTAATATCTCATTCATTTCTGTAGAATTGAAAAGAAAACTTAAAGACTCATCACTTGCCCAAGGCATTGGATAATTGATTGGGTTGTTGCTTGTTTTGAAAATATCGTAATATAAAAAGTAACCTCCTTTCTTGAGGACTCTTTTTATCTCAGAGTAAAACTGTTTTTTTTCAGAAATATTCATTTGAACGTGTTGTGTCCATACAATATCGAAGGTTTCATCATCAAATGGAAGGTTAGTGGCATCCGCTTGAATAAATGAGGTTTTGTCTTCAAGATTAACTAGCTTAGAAAGCTCGGTTGCTGTTCGAATAAATTCACTGCTCAAGTCTATACCTATTGCTGTACAATTGAATTCATCAGCAAGCATTCTGCAAGGACCACCAACTCCACAACCTATGTCTAAAACTGATTTCCCGATTAAATCAACGCTTTTTGCTAGTTCTTTTGATACGGCAGCTCCTCTTACATGGAATTCGTCAACAGAGGCTATATCTGCTCTTTGAACAAAATTTAAATCAATATTCATTTGACTAAGTCGATTTAAAATATCTTCAAAAAGGCCGTCTTTATGGTAATGGTTCTGAATTTTTTGATTTATGCTATTCATATTAAGTAAATTTATTTTACATACAAAAAAGCATATAAATTTCTAAGAATTAACTTTTGTTAAACTTGGAAATTCTTTTAACAATAAAAGGTTATTGTAAATACTGAATCTAATTTACAAGTAGTTTAAGAAAATTAATTCTACTTATTGAGTAACAAAGATTTTTCCAAAAGAACCATCATTGTAAGTAACTACGTAAAATTGATTTGGGGTAAATTCATTTACAAGTTGGCCATTTAGGTTGTATATGAACTTGATTTCTTTTTGGTTAGTATTAACATAGCTATTGATGATGCCAACAGAACCGGCAACACCATACCAAGTAACTTGTTCTACTGTTCCATTTCCATCGTCAATTTCCATAATCATTTTACCTTCTCCAGCTATGTTGTTAGGGTAGAAATGACCATTAAGAAAATAACTGTCTCCTTGAGTTATATTTAAAGTTCCATTTAAAACACCAGCAGGATAACATACTGGAAAACAATTGGAAAACTCCCAACCTTGAGGGATGGAATCAAATACAATGGACCAAAAAAGAGTTCCGTTACTCAAGGCATCTAAATAAGTGCTTTCTGCAAATTCATAATCAGATGAACTACCACTGGTTGATAGATAATTGTTTTGGATGGTAAAGCTTTGAGCTGTTGATGAAAAAAAACAACTAATAAGCAGTAAAGTGAGTAGATTTTTCATAATTAAATTTATTTAACTTGATTAAGTTATTGAAATTCAATTAATAATTAACGTTTGTTTATTTTTTTATCACGCTAAACCTTGCAAAACTTGCCTTAGAGTTGGTTAATTCAAGAATGTAAAATCCTTGATAAAAACCACTCATGTTAAACGATATGTGATTTAAAGAGCTGTAATTTTTAGTTGAAATAAGTCTTCCGTTACAATCCTTAAGTTTAAGGGTAATATTGTTGTATAATCGTTCTATTTGAAGATGAATGGTATTTGATGTTGGGTTAGGGTAAAGATGAATCTCTTGCTTAAAATTAGTGTTGTTGTTTATTGAAGTTAAAGAGAAAATATATTCAAGAGATAGGGTAGGACATCCATCATTAAAGGTTACTTCAACAGTATAATTTCCACTTGTTGTAGGTGAATAATTTATGCTGTTTGCCCCTGCAATAGGTGAGTTGTTTAAAAACCATTGATATCCAATTCCACTTACTGAACAGGTTAACATACCAGCGTTTTCGTTTATTATTGGAATTGGATTCTGAACACAGTTTTGATTGTTGGTTATTCTTGAAGATTGGGCTAATGAGTCTTGAAAAGTTGAAAAAGAATCGCAATCGTCTTTTAAGGTGTAATCCAACCATAAATTAAGGAAGTCAAAAGTTACTGCATGCTGTTGGGCTCTAGAAATGGATATTCCAGTAGAGGAGGTGCTTTCACCAAAATCACAATTGAAATTTGGATTGGCAAAATAGCAATGACCACCACCAGTTACAGAAATAAATGTTTTACAGTCAGAAGAAAGTGAATTGTATATTGGTAAATGATGATCTATTGGTGGGGTAACTCCATCCTGACTTCCAGAAAACACTAGAGAAGGAATAGTTACGTTTACTGCAGAATTTATAGAAGAAACTCCATTGGAAGTAGATTCAGCGGGTGCTAATCCTACAATTGTTTTTAGCTGTATATTTCCATTAGTACATAATGAGTCAGCAGCCAAAAATGATGCACCACCACCCATGGAATGTCCCATAAGAGCAGTATTGTTGTTAACACCGTTAAAAAGAGCAGATGAGGAGTTGTTTCCCTCATCTTGAATTTTTAAAACTAAAAATTGTAGGTCCCAACCAAATTGCTGATGATCGGTTGAAAATAAATTCCCTTCAGTTTTAGGAAAAGCCATTATATAGCCTCTAGGTACAAATTCTTCCCATAGGTTTTCATAAGCATCCCAAACCATTACAAAACCATGTCCAAATACAATTACAGGGAAATCTCCTGAGGCAATTGGTGTGTTGTTTCCTTGAGCGTTAGCTGGATAATAAATTTCTGTTTCAATGGCTCTGTTTCCTCTGTCAGGATCGATAAAAGTCTTGGTGTAATGTCCGATTTGATACTGAGCAAATGTTGTAAAGCAAAGGATAGAAAAAATGAAAAGAAGATTAAGCTTAAAGTTAAGTTGCATGATGCTTTTCAGTAGATTAGTTATTAAATATATTAATAATTCCTAAACCACTTTTTATCTGCGTAAAATGTGCCAAATGGAATAAAAGAAGCTATAAATGCTTTAATAGAAATAATAAGCTTCCATTGGTGTTGGAAGTGTACAAGCCCAAGATTTAATACATATAAAACAAATAATACACCATGTGCCATTCCTATGGATTTAACTAAAGAGGGATCATGGTATAGGTATTTCATAGGCATAGCAATACCAAGTAAAAGAAGAAAGGAAATGCCTTCAAAAAAAGCAAAAATTCGAAGTAGGAGCAGTGTGGTTTTCATTTTGGTTTAACGATTTGTTTTTTGAACAATAAAAAAAACATACATGAAGAAAACAAAAAACAAAAAATCGTTTAATCCATATACACTATAGAATATTCCAGCAAAAATATCTTGTTCAAATAAAGGCATTAGCTCATTGTTAGCGAACCAAATGCACCAGGCAATAACATAGGAGATTTTTTCTATGGCAAACACTCCAATTATCCATTTATTATTCTGGAAATTACTTCCAACTGCTAAAAATGCTAAGCCCCAAACAGTTATAAGAATTAATCCAAAAGGAGACATTACAATTGGGTCAGCATCTATTAGAGCTTGATTGGTGAAAAATTTGGACAATACGATAGTCCCAACAATATTTATGAATCCAGATAAATAGAAAATGTTTTGAATTGCTTTATTACTCATAGACGCAATATATGCATATTAACTTAAAGGAATTAAACTTTAATAACTTTAAGCGTTTTGGTTGTGGTGCCAAAATGAACAATTAAAATATAAATTCCTTCACTAAAGTCTTTTAAGCTAATAGTTTCTCCTAGTTGATTGCATAGGTGCTTACCATTGATGTTGTAAATTTTAGTTAACACACTTCCATTAAATTCTTTGATAATTAGATTTACCTTATTTGTTGTTATTGATGGATAAGCAATGATGTCATCTTTAATTAACGCATTGTTTACATTTAAAATAGTTCCATTGTAGGCTCCAATAGTTGGAGGTATAGTACTAGAAACCGAGTTGCCAAAAAAATCTTTTCCTCCATTATTAAGTAAATAATTGGTAGTATCTGAGCTGCCATTAATCAGTTTTCCGTTTTCAATGGCAATACTATTGTTTTCAACTTGATACAGCTGAGGATTATCTACTCCTAAGGCAGAAGGGTTGAGTAATTCAGGATTTTCAAATAATGCATTTAATGTTAAATCAGCATCTAAGTCCATTCTTGAGCTATCAAAAAAAAGATTATTACTAATCTCAAGAGTGTTTAAGTTGTTTTGAATTAATGTAGCAATTGTATTCCCTGCTGAGGTTGCATAAACTATGTTATTGTAAAGATATATATCTCCAATATCTGGCCAGAAATAGATTTCAGGAGAAATGGTGTCGTTTACAAAAGCAGTATTGTTGTAAATAAATGTACCTGTGCTTGGACATCTTATTGTTGAACTTCCGCAATAATTGGAAACCCAAAAAATTTTACCTTTTTTATTCCAAGGTGTGCCATTAGGGTCTTCTCTATAGCCATCATTAACACTAATGTTATATCGATATCCACAATTGATGTTATCGCCTAGGATCTCAACAAATCCTCCTTCATTATGATAACTATAGTTGTACTGAAAAACCACATTTTCATTTCCATAATCTATATGACAGCCATAAGAATCTTGAGGTCCATGAGCATTTTTAAATTCATTGTGTTGAGCGATTACATTTTTGCAATCAAAAGGCCACATTCCACTTCCTCTTTTCCACATCCTTTGATCGATATCCGAACCGGTATGGTTAAAAATGCAATTTTCAACCAATACGTTTTTGCTTTTATTGGGGACAAAGCCAGAACCTCCTGTATACTCAAAGTTGCAACCTTTTATAAGAATTTGATTGTTTTTTATGGAATCTATTCCATTAAGACCTAACGATTTAATCCATATGCCGTAATGACCAGTTTGAGTTATTGTTGTATTGGTGATTTGTATATTTTTTAGGATGTTTAAAAGGCCAATTGTTGTATCTGAAGAGGTTTCTAATTTTATCCCATACCCTTGATGAGAATATTGCGAATTTGTTGGTGTGGGATAAACATCATGAATCAGAAGATTATCTATTGAAAAATTGTTTAAAGAGATTGAATCTGCAACAATTTTTACTCCAAAACGTACATTTTTTCCTGACCCCCAATCGTTTGATGCTCCACCAAAGCCAACCAATTTTTTCACGATTCCTAAAGAATCTAAATGGGATTCTTCATTAATAAGTTCTAGGTTGTTTATGCAGATATACTGATCGTTATAAACTAAAATACAAGCTTGATAGCCAAATCCATTGATTATTGGTTTAATACTTCCATTGTAGGAGTCAATGACAATATTTTCTTGAGAATTGCCTGAACCTTTTAGCCAAAACATACCCTCAAAGTAATCGCCAGACATAAAAAGAATAGAATCACCTGCAGAAAAGGTTAGTGAGTTTAGTTTATTAATGGTTTTGAAAGGAAATTGGTCGCTAAGGCCATTGTTGTTGTCATTTCCTAAACTGCTGCTTATATGGAAAGTTGATGCATAGTAAGTTGACCCAAAGCCAATTAGAAAAAATGGAAAAAGCAATAAGAAAATTAGTCGGTTCACATATTAAATATAAAAAACCTACTTTTTAAAGCATTGGATTTAAATAAATATTGCTGAAATTGTTTAGCTATAATCTAATTCCCATTACGCAAACATCATCAATTTGCTCGTTTTCTCCTATCCAATTGGTAAACTCTATATTAACTAAATATTCTTGCTGA
>PAZE01000051.1 GCA_002716065.1 Crocinitomicaceae bacterium
GTGGTTTTTCCTGATCCAGAGGGGCCAACAATAGCAGTGAATTCTCCTTGCTTAAAATTTATAGAAACATCGTTTAAGGCATTTACTTGAATTTCTCCCTGTTGGTAGGTTTTAACTAATTTATTGGTTTCTATTACATTCATAGTTTAAAATTTATAGTGCTCTTACCGCTTCTGCAGGATTCAGTTTTAAGGCTCTTCTTGCAGGAATTAAAGAGGATAAGAACGTAACAACTAACGTTAGTATAGAAATACTGATGTAATTGGCAAATGATAATTTGGTATACACTCTTGTTCCTATTCCCAATTCTTCTAATCCTTCTGAAACAGCAGATAAGTCAATGCCATGAGTTCCGAAATAAGAAATAAATAGGTAGGAAAGAATTATTCCTAGTGGTGCAGCTACCAATGAAATAAAAATAGTTTCCAATACAACCATTAAAAAGACCTTTCTTTTATTAAGCCCTACAGACATTAACATTCCTAACTCTTTTTTTCTTTCTAAAACTGCCATAAGCATGGTATTTATAATCCCGAATGAAAGTGCAATTAATATTATTCCCATGAATATGTATATTATACTACCCATCATTTCTTGTGCAAACCCTAGCTCTGGAGCTATTTGTCCCCAAGACTCAGCTTTATTCTCTGATGACTTATTGTTTATCAATGCAGTCATATTGTTAACCGTAGCTAAATCTTCACAAATAATACCTAGCTCATGAATTGCCGCCGAGTTATTAAGCACCTTTTGAAGGTCTTTTTGTTTCATGTAGATGTTAGTTCTGTCAAACAATGAACTAGCTGTTTTAAAAAAACCTTCTACTTTTAATTTTAAACGCTGCTGATTGCCATCTTTATCCACAAAAGTGAGGTAGATTTTCTTTTTTACATCTAGCTTTAATTTCTCTGCTAATTTTTCACCAATTATTGCGGGTTTGCTTTTGATACTATTAAAGTAACTTCCCTTTACCATGCTTTGATGAACGTTGGTAATGTTTTTCTCAGCATCTGGGTTTATGCCTATTAGTCGAACTCCTGCAGAACCGTGAGCAGTTGAAGCCATTGCTGAAACAATAGTTCGTGAACTGAAGTATTTAATTCCTTCTTGTTTTTTTAAGAATTTTTGTAATGAATCGTAATCAACAACAGTATGCTCTAAATCTAAATTTTCAGTAAATGAAGGGTGATGAACTTGAATGTGAGATAAATATGAATTTATAGCACTGTCCATTCGTTGTTCATTAAGCCCAAGCATCATAGAGACTGCAAAAAGACCAGACCATAATCCTAAAACCATAGAGAAAATGACTGTCAAGCTTCTGAGCTTATTTCTCCAGACATTACGCCATGCTATTTTAATAATGGTTTTCATGCTATCTTTTCATGGCTTTAATTGGATTTAACTTGTAAATAGTAAGAATAGGATAGAAACAAATAATTAACGAAATGAAGAAAATAATTAATCCA
Organism: Crocinitomicaceae bacterium; assembly: GCA_002716065.1. Classification (GTDB taxonomy): domain Bacteria; phylum Bacteroidota; class Bacteroidia; order Flavobacteriales_D; family Parvicellaceae. Next base: position 1,470 of record PAZE01000051.1, read on the forward strand.
TGAGTAATTGGAATATCATAAGAGCTCATAAATGGAATAACTGCTTCAAAACCTTGATTTTCCATCATTTTCGACTTGATCTGAGGGGAATTCTAATGGGTTGTTGTAAAAATATAGAACAATTGGCCTAGAAAGTGCAATACCTAGAAGGATTCCAATAGCGCTTAAAAAGATAGTTTCATATACCATAGCAATCATAAGCTTTGTTTTTTTCATTCCAATAGAGATTACCACTCCAAATTCATATTTTCTCTCCTGTGTCATCATTAAAACAGTTCCAAAAATCCCAAATGTTATGATCATATATAGAATGAAAATCATGATTAACCCACCAGCACTATCGGCTTGTATGATTGTTTCAATCTCTGGCATCATTTCTTGCCAAGACATGATTTCATAGTCTTGATCTAACTGTTTTTTTATGGCAGCTACAATATCTGCTTCTTCACTATATTGTTTCTTGTTTATAACCAGGTGAGTCATTAAATTATAAGCGGAAAGAAAATCTTGTGCTTTAGGTAAACTCATAAAGACACTAGTATTGTTTAAGTTAGGGTTTTTCATGTCTAAAATTCCACTTACTGGGTAAGCTCCAACAGCTTGCATACCATGATATCCTTGACCAATAAAAATTAGCGTATCTCCAATTTTTAAATTGTAGTACTTAGCAATGCCTTTGCCAACATTAACCGAGTTGCTATTGGTTTGAAGGAGTTGACCATCTATTAATCGCTTGCTCCAATCTGTTAGAAGTTGTTCTTTTTCAGGTTCAATACCAGTAACGAAAACAAATTTTGATAAATCACCATAAGAGGAAAGACAACCGCTTTGAATTCGTTTAGTTGTGCCGGCAACATCTTCGGTTTTTTTAATTTTTTGAATTAATGAGGCATTGTACTCAAAGGTATTGTCAATGGTTTGTTCTTCCCAAAAACCATTAGAATGAATTTGAACATGACCAGAGTAAGAACCTACCACATTTTGAATCATGTTGTCATACATACCCAATTGCATAGAACGCATTAATATGGCTAAAAAAACAGCAATGACAATAGCTGTTATTGTGATGATACTTCTTTTTTTATTCCTCCATATATTTCTCCAGGCAAGCCTAATTAACATTTCATTTATTTTAGTCTAGAAACATATTGTGTGGTGAAGTAATTAGATGGTATTTCAACATCAAAGTTCCAATTTTTATATTCGATTATGGTCTTATTACCTTCATCGTCTAAAGGGATAAATTCTATTTTAGATGGTAGCTTTTTGTTTCCAAATAGTTGAACATTATAGCCCTCCATTAAATTTACAATTTCTAGATCCTCATCATAAAACTCAACTTTTAATTGCATAAAGTCTTTTTGGTCAATCCAAACCACTAATTTACCCCATACCACAGTAGCTTCTTGCTTAGGTGACAATTCTAATTTCCAACATTTAAGTTCTCTCACTTGTTCTTCACCAATTATTTTGTGAGAATAATCTACCACCATTGAAGATTGTTTTACCAAATCGTCATTTGTTAAATCTGTGCCCATAAAACTTTGGTTCATCATTGAGGGAGGGAGCTTTATGGTTCGCTCCAATGAAGGTAAATAGTTCCAAACTTCATTGCCCCTTTTTAAAAAAACAGAGCCCTTTTCTTTTGCAGGGTTTGTCACCAAGGAAACAGCATAATCATTCCCCATAGACCAATTTTTCATGGTCATAACTTTTTGCCATTTAGGTCTTACAATAGTGATGCTCATTTCAGAGTATGAAGATTTTCCACGCATTTTACTATCTGCTTTTTCGATAATTTCATAAGCAGTTTGAGAGTTAGTAAATAGGTAAAAGAATAAAAAAGTTGTACTCAGAAGAATTTTCATTTGTTATGAATAGTTGTTCTTATCAAAGATAGCTTATTTATATTTTGTACGTTTATAATCAATGAACTATTTGTCTGTTGAAAATATAAGTAAATCATATGGGGAGAGAGTGCTTTTTCAGGATCTTACTTTTGGTTTAAGTAAGGGGGATAAAGTAGCACTTATTGCCAACAATGGAACCGGTAAAACCAGCATGCTGAAAATAATAGCAGGTGAAGATGTTTCTGAGGGTGGAAAAATAACATTACGAAAAGGTATTCGAGTAGGTTATTTAAATCAAGATCCTCAATTTGAGGATCAGCATACTGTTAAAGAATTAATTGATGCTTCAAATTCAAAGTTTATAGCTATAATAAATGAATATGAAGCTGCTCTTGCTGCTCAATCACAAGATTATAATCAAGAAAATATTGCTCGCTTTGACGCTGCTACTGAAAAAATGGATGAGGTTGATGGGTGGAATTACGATCAGCTGATGAAACAAGTGCTTTCTAAGTTTAGAATTTCTGATTTAACTCAAAAGGCAAAAAATCTTTCTGGAGGTCAAAAAAAAAGGCTTTCGTTAGCCATGTTGTTATTGGATGAGCCAGAGCTTCTATTATTAGATGAGCCTACCAACCATTTAGATGTTGAAATGATTGAATGGTTGGAGAGATATCTTCAACAGCAGAGAATTACCTTGCTTATGATTACTCACGATCGCTACTTTTTAGACAGAGTATGTAATCATATTCTAGAGCTTGAAGACGGTAAGTTGTATCATCATAAAGGAAATTACAGTTATTTTCTTCAAAAAAGAGCAGAAAGAGAAGAGGTGTATAGTACTGAAATTTCTAAGGCGTCAAGACTAATGAAAAAGGAGCTAGATTGGATTAGAAGATCTCCAAAGGCAAGAACAACCAAGTCAAAATCTAGAGTAACTAATTTTCACAAAATAAAAGAAAAGGCAAATAGTAAAAAAATAAAACAAGAGCTAAATCTTGAGGTGAAAATGAGCCGGGTTGGAGGGAAAATATTAGAGCTTAAAAAAGTATATAAAAGCTATGATGGATTAGATATCATAAAAGGGTTTGATTACACTTTTAAAAAGGGAGAACGAATAGGTATAATTGGAGAAAATGGAGTGGGTAAATCTACTTTCTTAAATGTGATAACTCAAAGGGAACAAGCTGATAGTGGTAAAATTAACACAGGAGAAACCATTACTTACCGCGAATTTACCCAACAGGGAATTAGTATTAAAGAGGATAAGAGAGTTATAGATGTTCTTAAGGACATAGCTGAAGTAATTGTAATGGCAGATGGAAAAAAAGTAAGCGCATCTCAATTTTTAGAACATTTTATGTTTACTGCTCAGATGCAATACACTTATGTTTCTAAATTAAGTGGTGGTGAAAGAAGAAGATTGCACTTGCTTACAGTCTTAATTAAAAACCCAAATTTTTTAATTCTTGATGAGCCCACCAATGATCTAGATTTATTAACCTTAAATAAATTGGAAGAGTTTTTAATTCAGTTTAAGGGTTGTTTAATAATCGTTTCTCACGATCGATATTTTATGGATAAGCTAGTTGATCATTTATTTGTATTTAAGGGAGGGGGAGAAATACAAGATTATTATTGTTCTTACTCTGAATACAGAAAGAAAATATCCAATCAGAAAAAAGAAATCAAAAAAGAAATTGTTTCTCAAGAAAATGCTCAGGGTTCAGTTAAGAAAAAAAGAACCTATAGTGAAAGTATTGAATTCGATAAAATTGAAAAGGAAATAGATGGTTTAGAAGCACAAAAACAACAAATAGAAAAATCTTTACTCGATACAAATTTAGATTACGATACTATACTAGAGAAATCCAATAAATTAGGTGATATTATACAGCTTATTGAAGATAAAACCATTCGTTGGATGGAACTAGAGGAAAAAGGGGGCTGATTTATTTAATTCTTCTTTATTTGTGCTTTTTTAAATCAAAAATAAACTCATTTTAACAGATGTCTAATTTAACAATGAGTTAAAAATGCCCTTTGTTAATTTGCTTTCCCTACATTTGCGCCTTTAAAATTTAAAAATGAATATTAGAAACATTGCCATTATAGCTCATGTCGACCATGGTAAAACTACGTTGGTAGATAAATTAATTTATGCATGTAAAGCTGCGGATGATAGAAAGCAAACCAAGGAGCTAATCTTGGATAATAATGATTTGGAAAAAGAAAGAGGAATTACCATTCTTTCTAAGAATGTTTCTGTCAGCTATAAGGATACAAAAATTAATATTATAGATACTCCTGGTCACGCAGATTTTGGCGGTGAGGTGGAAAGAGTGCTAAATATGGCCGATGGGGTGCTTTTATTGGTAGATGCTTTTGAAGGGCCAATGCCCCAAACACGTTTTGTTCTACAGAAAGCAATTGAACTTGGACTAAAACCTATAGTTGTAATTAATAAAGTAGATAAAGAAAATTGCACACCTGATGAGGTTCAAGAGAAAGTGTTTGATTTAATGTTTAATCTTGATGCTTCTGAAGAGCAGCTTGATTTTCCTACTGTTTTTGGATCTGCTAAAAATGGGTGGATGAGTATGGATCATACTGAACCCACTGATAATATTATACCTCTTTTAGATTCAATTGTTGAGTTTATTCCTTCACCAAAAGTTGAACAAGGCAATACACAACTTCTTATTACCTCTTTAGATTTCTCTTCTTTTATTGGCAGAATTGCTATTGGAAGATTGCAAAGAGGTGAACTCAAAGTAGGCCAGCAGGTTGCACTAATTAAAAGAGATGGCAGTGTTGTGAAAAGCAGACTTAAAGAATTGTATCTTTTTGAAGGGTTGGGAAAAGTAAAGGTAGATAAGGTAAATGCTGGTGATATATGTGCTATTGTTGGTATAGATGGATTTGAAATTGGAGATACTATTGCAGATATTGATTCTCCTGAAGCATTGCCTACAATTTCCATTGATGAGCCTACAATGAGTATGTTATTTACTATAAATGACTCTCCGTTTTTCGGTAAAGAAGGGAAGTTTGTTACTTCAAGGCACATAAAAGACAGATTAGAAAAAGAATTAGAGAAAAATTTAGCTCTAAGAGTTGAAGACACTGGTTCTGCAGATTCCTTTAATGTTTTTGGAAGAGGAGTTCTGCACCTTTCTGTTTTAATTGAAACTATGAGAAGAGAGGGGTATGAATTACAGGTGGGTCAACCTCAAGTTATTATCAAAGAAATTGATGGGGTAAAATGTGAGCCAGTTGAAGAGCTTACTATTGATTTGCCTGAAAATGTTTCTGGAAAAGCCATAGAAATGGTAAACATTCGAAAAGGGGAGATGTTGAGTATGGAGCCTAAAGGAGATCGAATGATTTTAGAGTTTACCATTCCTTCAAGAGGAATTATAGGTCTACGTAATTACTTACTTACAGCAACTGCAGGTGAAGCGATTATGTCTCATCGTTTTGTAGATTTTCAACCTTTCAAAGGAGATATAGCAGGCAGACTTAATGGTTCATTGATCTCTATGGAAAATGGAAAGTCTATTCCTTTTAGTTTGAGTAATCTTCAAGACAGGGGGAAGTTTTTTGTTGATCCAAATGAAGATATATATGAAGGACAGGTGATTGGAGAGCATACTAGAGCAAGTGATTTAACTGTAAATGTTACAAAGACTAAAAAACTTACCAATATGCGCTCTGCAGGAGCAGATGATAAGGCTAAGATTGCACCGGCTATTAAATTTACTTTGGAAGAGGCGTTAGAATACATTCAATCTGATGAATATGTTGAGGTAACACCGTCTTGTATACGGTTAAGAAAGGTGCTTTTAAAAGAGGTAGAAAGAAAAAGAAAGAAATAAGGGACCCCAAGTCACACAAACGTATGATGAAGAAATAATTGTTGGGAATGAAGCTGAGGCCCCTATATGGTTTATTATGCAGTTACTTCTTTAGATGAGGCAACAGCTAAGTTGTAAACCACTAATCCGAATCCAATTTTATTGATTGCATCTCCAATATTGTAAATTACATCCATGTCAATATTTTTTAATCCAAATAACACACCTTCAGCACCATACCATCCTGTAGTTCCTGCCATGTATCCAAGAGGATAAATAGCCCAACCAATTAGTACAAATTTGCATAAAATGTTATGTGCTTTAAGTACATTTCCACCTGCTTGGGTAGCTAATCCTTTAGCTTTTCCAAACATTATTAAGTAAACAATATAGAAGTAAGCTAGTCCAGAAACTAATCCCCATAATGCAGCATTACTGCTATTTACTGCCTCACCGAAATATCCTGTTACCAACATTACAGTCGATGCTCCTATTAGGGTCCACATTAACTTTTTAGTTGCTCCTGCAGCTCTAAGTATTAAATAAAACTCAACGCACATTAAGGGAACTGTTAAAATCCAATCTACATACCTGAAAAATGTAGGAGATGCATTTCCAAGTACTGCTGGATCTGTGGAAAGTACACCATCAATATAAGCATTGGTTGCCCAATAATCACGCATGTAATAATAATGTACAGCTGCAATGAAAGTTATTAATCCTGAAACAAGTATGGATGTTTTCCATTTCTTGTCAAAATTGTTCATTGATAAAAAGAAAAATGCAGATGCTGCCATCATAGCCATACATCCTACAAAAAATGTAAAGCCAACAAAGTCGTTGTCTGCCATTTTAGGGGTCATTAAGAAAAGGTTATTTAAGGTATTCATGATTATAAATTTTATTTTTGTTTAACAATTATACTGTAAAGTTAAACAGAATACATCAATATTAACTTTTGTTTAATAAATTGTTGAAGTTTTAGTAAAAAAAAGTTAAACAAAAATGAATTTTGTATATTTAATAAAACATACACATGAAAAAATTAGCTCTTCCCATATGTCTTCTTTTATTGATATTTACAGTTGAATCCTGTAAAAAGGGTTGCACAGATCCATATGCTCAAAATTATAATCCCAATAGAGAGATTGATAATGGTTCATGTAATTTTTACAGTCATGTTGTTTTGTACTCCGTTAATATTCATAGTATTCCCGAATTGAATTCTCTTGGTTATCCTTGGGATGCAGGTTTTGGTAACGATTTAGATGATGACAATACTTATCCTGATTTATTTGTCTCATTTAAAGCTGATAATGGATACTCCTTTATTCCAAACACCTATTTTCCTACAATAGACCCAAACAATGCTTTAGTTTATCAAGAAGTATATCCTGCTTTAAGTTTGTCATCTTGGCAAGAAGGTGGTTTTTGGGTTTTTCTTTCTGAAATAGATTTTCCTTTTGAAGAAGAATTTATTGATTCTGTTTTTGTTGATCCATTTGATTACGATGCAAGATTCAATAGGTTTAAAGACACCCTTATGGTTACAAAAGGAAATATTCAACTAACAGCCAACATGAATTGGGTAGAGTAGTAAAGTTTACCAGCTTCCTCCAGCTCCACCACCACCAAAGCTACCACCACCAAAGCTGCTTCCGCTACTAAAACTGCTCGAGCTTGAGCTAAAACCACCACTAGAGTAATAGGTTCCACCACCACCTCCATTTTTCTTTCCAAAAACAGCGATTAGTATAAAAACAGTAAAGAATAAAAAGAAAGCCCATAATGGAAGCTCTCCTTCACTGTTAGAAGAATTGTTTGTGGTGTATTGAGAAAAGTTAAATTCTTTTACGGCTAAAGACATCAGCACATCAGTTGCTGCATCAATGCCTAAATAAAAATTTCCGTTTTTAAAATTGGGTAGAAGCTCATTGTTAACGATTTCAAGACAAGTAAAGTCTGGGATTACTGCTTCTAGGCCTCTCCCAGTGGCAATAAATGTTTTTCGTTGTCCTGCACCACCAGTAGGTTTAATTAAAACAATAATTCCATTGTCTTCTTTTTCTTGTCCAGGGCTCCATTTTTCTCCAAGCTCCGTTGCAAAAGCCCATGGCTCTAATCCATTTAGCGTATCAACAACAACAACAACAATTTGGTTAGAAGTTGAATCACTAAAAGCTTTTAATTTATATTCTATTGCTTGAGCTTCTGAAGGGGAAAGAAATTTCGGAAAAGCTTTTGATAAATTGTTGTAAAACTTTACAGGATTTGGTTTAGCAGGAATATCACTTTGAGTATTACCAAAAACAATAGCTAAAGAAAAAACAACTGATAATAAAACAGTTTTGATATATGCAAAAGTTAATTTATTCATCTCCAAAACTTATTTCATTACTTAATTCATCTACATCATCACTTTGGTAAGGAAAATGTTTTTTTAATTGCTCTCCGGATTTTATGATCCCATTGGAAAGTCCAGCTGTAAAATCACCATTTTTAAAATGAGAAATCATTTCATCTTTAATATCATCCCAAAAATTTTCTGAAACAGCATTATTTATGCCTTCATCTCCAATGATTGCTAACTTTTTATTAGAAGTTGCAACATAAATTAATACCCCATTTCTGAGCTCAGTGTTTTGCATTCCTAATTTTTCAAAAACTTCAATAGCCTTGTCAATAGGGTCAATTTTACATTTTTTATCAATGTGAACACGAATTTCACCTGATGTATTGAGCTCTGCTTTTGTTATGGCATCTACAATAGTTTTTTTGTCATTTTCGTTAAACATAGTTCTATCTATTAGTCAAACGAAACTGTTGGAGCCACATCAGAACCTTCACTGGCTTTAAAGGCTTCTTTTCTATTGAATTCTTCACTAAAAAAGCTAAGCACTAAGCTATTGTAAAAACCTCTAATGTGGGTGTTGTATCTTTTTACAGTCCCATTATAGTCTGTTCTTGCTTTATTAATTCTATTTTCTGTGCCTTCTAATTGTGCTTGTAACGCTCCAAAATTTTCTGTCGATCTGATTTGTGGATAGGCTTCAAATGCTAAATTGATAGCTGTATTGATTTCTTTTCCAAACATGGTCATGTCTTCAGGCGTTTCGGCATTAACAATTCCTGCTCTTGCTTGAGTTACCTTAACTAAAATTTCTTTTTCATTTTCTGCTGCTCCTTTAACAGTGGCAACCAATTGAGGGACTAGGTCGGCTCTTCGTTGGTAGGCTGCACTTACATTTCCCCAAGATTCGTCTACTTCTTCTTGAAGAAGTACTGCTTGGTCATAAGGACCACAGCTAGTAAAGATGACTGCTAGTAAAAATATGCTAGTTAATTTTAAAAATGATTTTTTCATAATTTATTGTTTTTTTAATTCTGTGTAAAAATGTAGTGTAACAAGGTTTCCAACGCTGGGCGCTTCTTTCATTCCATGAGCGGTACGGTCAAATTCTACTTTTCCCTCAAAAATGTAAATCGTGTCTCCTTCTGAATTAGAAGAAGATCCTAAATAGTTAAATGGTACATTTATTTTACTTTCTGTACCCACAAGAGCTAATTTACCTTTTGCAATAAATGAAGAATCCAAAGGGGTAATGTTTTTTGATTTGAAAGCAATAAAAGGATATTTTTCAGAATTAAAAAAATCTTCATTTAGTAAATGTTCATCTCTAGTTTCATTTTCTGTAAAAACAGAACTAGATTTAATGGTTACGTTAAGTGATAAAGAATTGCTTTTAGGATTAGCATTGAGTTCTATAGTGAAGTTGTTAAACCTTCCTTTTGTATCACTTAAGCCATCGATTTCAAAACTAATTTCTGAAGATGTAATATCTATTCCTTCTTCTGATTTATACACTCCATCCAATTCAAAAAGTTCACTTGAAGTATTTTCAATAATTGTTTTTTCCAATTTGCTTTCAGGAACACCCCAAACTTCTTCTTCTATCCAATTGCAACTTGAAAGTGAAAAAATAAAAAAAGCCCAAACAACGTATTTCATAGATGTAAATATTTTTGCTAAAAGTAGTAATTATTTAGCTTCAATTATAGGGCTCCCATCATTGTCTTTCTCTTCGCCAAACCATATGGTAGCATACCCTCCATAAATACCAATTCCTATTGCTTTCCATGTGGTGTTTTTCCAGATGCTTTTATTGATAATTACATTGTTGTGTGGAACACTTGATTTCCAGCTTTCTAATGAAGTTTTTGCAGTTGCAACATAATTACCTTCACCTCCATGGGCACATTCGTAACCAGTAAATTGATAAGAGGTTAACTCAGATGGTTTTTCCCACATACATGGATAGGTTTTAGCTAGATTATCTTTGTATTTACATGTAGACCAGCCATGGGTTAGCGTTTCTAAATTCAACTCTAAATCTTTTGCATGTAATTTAGCTACATGACAAAGTGCTTTGGATAATTCAATTGCAGGTAGCCGTTTTTGTTTTCTATATTGATTGATAAGCTCATATAATAGGTGTTCCTCTTTTGAAATAGTAGTCTCTTTAGAATTGTATTTTTCAAAAGTATATTGTGAGATTCCACTAAATCCAAAAGCAAATAAAATAGCTACAAAAGAAATCACTGTTTTCATAGGATAAAACTATAGAATTTAATTGATAGACTTATTGCCATTTTTTACATTTTTTTTGCTGATAGTTTACTTTCTTTTGATAAGGTTTGGACTTAAGTTTGTTATTGCTGCTTTTGTTTTTTGCGTAAAGTATATTAGCACTTTCTTTATTGGAATTTAATGAGCAGGATAATTTTGAGGGATTACATGAAGATGCATAAGCTAGAATAATTAGAAACATAAAAACTACTTTTTTCATAATGGTAGGAGTTGGTTAAGTAGAGGTTTTTCATAAGCACTTTTACTAACTATAATGCATTAAATAGAATATGGAACAATTTTCTTACAGAAAAAAAGTATGAAAAGGTCTAGCGATATTAAACCCTTTTTCTTTCACCAAATTGGATTCTATGCTATTGGAATCTAAAAGTGGATTGGTATGATTTAAATGAATGAAATAAATTTTACTTTTTATTTCTTTGGAATACTTCTCAAATAGCTTCATGGTTTCAATAACAAAGGGATGTGGGATTTCTGAAATGTCTCTATTGTTGATTTCTTTTTCATCATAGAAAGTAGCGTCTATAAATGCATAATCAACGTTTTCAATTTCTTTGATTACACTTGAATTCCATTTACTCCATTTGTCAATATCTGGAATAAATAATGCAGTTTTATTGGGGCCAGTTATTTTATAGCCTACTGTTTCAGAAAACTCATCTCTATGAGGAACTAAAAATGGTTCGATAGAAATGTTTTCAGAAAGTGATAAGTTTTCTCTGTTGTCAATGTTGGAAATTTTAATGTTGTTGATGTTGACAAGTTGACTCCAGGGACCATTTTTTACTAAAAAGCCTTTCATTCTTGTCATTGCATAAACTGGAACATTTGATGAGTTCATAGATTCTTTTCCTAAATACATTAATCCAGCATAATGACCTATATGGGCATGAGTTAAAAAAATGCCATCGGGATATTCTTTTTCATTAAATGGGCAATGTTTTTTTAGAATTTTTGCCTGTCTAGGGAAGTCAGGTGTTGCCTCTATCATCCAACACTTCTTAGATAGGGGATCGCTAATTCCTAGTGAGACCACCATTCGGTTTTTATCAGGATTTTCAAAAAGGTTTTTACAGCAAGATTTTTTACACCCCATATGAGGAGAACCCGCGTCTTGTACATTACCCAATATTATTAGATTTGGAGATTCAAGGGTTATTTTAGTTGAATTTTCTGGAGAAAATGATGAGTTATTACTGCAAGAGAATAGCAATACTATTGATGAGAAATTTATAAAAGCAGTAAGAATTCTACTCATCGTTAATAATCCATTGATTTTCTTTGAAGATATATTCGCTAACTGAGAGGTTGTTCTCATCAAGAAGTTTTCTTGAGTCATCTATAAAAACATTCATCTTTTGAAAATCTTCTTTTTTATCGAAAAACATAGAGTCGTTTTCAAATTTTGAACACGGTAATATTTGGTAATTGTATTTACTATCTATTAGTCTTCTATATACCCAGGTGAGTAGATACCCACATTCCTTAATTCTTACCTCTTGCTCGTTTTTTTGTAGAATTAGCTTCACCATACATCCTCCATCTTTTCTTCTGTCTCTTTGATTAGAAACGTAATTTCCTAATGAATAAACAATAAACGATTCGTTTAATTTATCTTGAGATTCACTTTTAGGAACATAGATCATTTTTTGTAATACGTGTGGGTGAGATCCAATAATGATGTCTACATTTTTAGAAAAGAGAAATTGGGCAGTTTTAAGCTGATAATTATCTGGTTGTTCTTTGTATTCTCCTCCCCAATGGGTAAAAACAATTAATTTATCTATGTCCAACTGCTTAGCTTTAGCTATGTCTTTTGCCATTAGAGTAGTGTCGATTAAATTAACATAAACTGAATCACCAAATGAAAGTCCATTGGTGCCGTAGGTATAATTAAGGATACCTACTTTGATATTGTTTTTTTCAAGAATCAAAAGATTTAGGCTGTCTCTAGTAGATTTGTTTTTAAATGTTCCTGTGTGCAAAAGGTTTAATTTTTCAACAACTTCTATTGATCGAATAATTCCTTTGTCCCCTCTGTCGCAAGAGTGGTTGTTGGCCATAACAAAACCATCTATCCCATTATTTTTACATGCTAAGGCAAGCGCATCTGGAGAGCTAAACTTTGGATATCCTTGATAAGGTTTTCCAGCTAGAGTGACTTCTAAATTAGCAATAGTGAAATCTGCATCAGAAACCTCATCTTTAATATAGGTGAACATGTCATTATACGAATAGGTTTTAGTAGAATCATTGTATGCTCCTTTAATTTGAGGCCCGTGTCCCATAATATCACCTATGAAAAGTAGTGATAGTTCATTTTCATTAGATTCTAGTGGAGTATTGGTAATCCATGAAAATAGAAGTGCGATTCCGATGTAAAAAGATGCCATGTTTAAAATTAACAGTTTTAATCTTTTGTTTTTTTAAATCCATATAAAATTTGAGGAAAAAACGATTTTGGAAAAAATTCTACGTTATTAAATCCCAATTTGTTTTGACCTCCATCATAAGGAACATAATTGGTTTTAAAAATGTAATCCCAGATGCTTAATGATATGCCAAAATTAACGCCATGCTTTTTTGCTGATGGAAGATCTTTAGAGTGGTGCCAAACGTGCATTTGAGGATTGTTGAAAATGTACTTAAAAACCCCATAATTTAAACGGATATTAGCATGATTTAGGTGTCCAATAGCAATTGTGAAATAATACACAATAAAGGCTTGATTGGGTTCAAAATTTCCAATTAATAGCAGTACTATATATTTTGCCGGAGTGTAAATAAACGTTTCCATCCAATGAAATCGAAAATGAGAAGCAAATCCCATTTGCTCAACTGAGTGGTGCACTTTATGAAATTGCCAAAGAAATTTATTTTTATGTAAAAAGATGTGCGTTATCCAGCTTATAAAATCAACTAAAATAAAAAAGATAACTAGCTGTAAAATAGGGTTCAACTCCTTAGCGTTAAAAAGTTGAAAGGTCTCTTTATTTCCTATAATTGTTAAAAATAATTTTTCAACCACTACAGAAAAGCCTATAAATAGGATTACTTTAAAAATATAGAAATTGAAAAACATGTAAAATAAGTCTAACCAGAAATCTTTTCTAAATGCAGGTTGAGATTTTCTCCAAGGAAAAAGTAATTCCATTGACCAAACAAGAATAGATAGTCCAATTAGCCACCAAAAATAATTTACATACCAAACAGATGTATTAAAGGTGATTTCGTTTAATACATAGTAGAAAAAATCAATTGAGGCTTTTGAAAAATAATAAATATATTCTTGAAAAAAGCTCATTTTTTCATAGGGATTTTTTCCATAGCCCTTTCAGCTATTGCTGTAATAGATAATGAAGGGTTTACTCCAGGATTAGCCGAAATCATGGCTCCATCAATAACAAACATGTTCTGGTATCCAAAAACACGATTGTTTTTATCAATTACCCCTTTGGTTCTATCTTCACCCATAACAGCTCCACCAAGAATATGAGCAGTTGAGGGTATTCCAGCTAAAGGTTCTAATGCAAATACAGTAGCTCTTCCGTCAATTATTTTGGCATATTTTTTTGCTAATTCAGAGGCTCTTGGAATATAAACTCTTGGTTTTTTTCCACTTGTTATTCGTGAAGATAAAACACCAATTTTATTTTTTTTAAATTTTATTTTACTATCTAGGGTTTGCATGAACAGGAGTGTGGCTGTTCTTTTGGCCCAATCTTTCACAAAATATAGTTTAATGTATGTTCTAGGTGTTTTGAAAAAGTTATAGATAATTTTTAGAATATTTAAAATTGGAATTTTTCCAGTTGTGTAGGGTAGGTGGGTCCATTTCCAGAACCCAGATCCTGAGGAGTATCTACAAATTTCCAAATGACTATCCTTATCGGTATCTAAAATAGAACCAATGGCAACTCCTTTGGACAAATCTTTTTTCCCCTTAAGATGAGTGATGCTAATTAGGCTTTCATTATTGGTTCTTATATCTTCTCCAATCTGATTTGAAATATTTGGTAGAGAAGAATTTTTAAGTTGAAGAAGTAATTTAATAGTACCTAATACTCCACCAGAAAAAATTACTCCTTTTGCAGTTGATTTCTTTTTTCGCTTAATTAATTTGGTGCTGGATTGATAATATACTTCATAGCTGTTTCCCCCATTTATCTGAACAGGAACAACATCTACGACTTCATTTTCTGCAAGTATTTCAACCCCTAATTGTTGAGCTAGATATAGGTAGTTTTTGTCTAGTGTATTTTTAGCGCCATGCCTACAACCGGTCATACATCCTCCACAATAATTACATCCTGTTCTTTCGGGACCTCTTCCATTAAAATAGGGGTCTGGAACTTTTTTGTTGGGCTCACCAAAATAAACAGCAACATTTGTTGGACTGAATTTATTTGATCTTCCAATGTTTTCTGCTAGTTCTTTTAGCGCTAAATCGCCATCGAATAATACTGGCGTTTTATTTGCACCAAGCATTTTAAGCGCTGTTTTGTAATGAGGCTTTAGTTCATTTTCCCAATCTTCGAGATTTTTCCAACTTCCAGTTTCGAAAAAATCTTTTTTTGGTACAGGAAGTGTGTTTGCATATACTAAAGAACCTCCTCCAACGCCAACACCAGAGATAACACTTATGTGTCTGAAAAAACTCATTTTCATAATTCCATGCCAACGTAGCTTTGGAGCCCATAACCATTTTTTTAGATTCCAATTGGATTTTGGAAAGTCATCTTTTTTATACCATTTACCTTTTTCAATAACAAGAACTTTATATCCTTTTTCAGCTAGGCGTAAAGCACTTACAGATCCACCGAATCCACTTCCAATAATGATATAATCATAGTCTTGGTTTTGCAATAAAAAGAAGGTTTTAGTTTCTTACTAATTTAATTAAATCTGATTTAACTCAGAAGATGTTTAAATCTTAGTGTAGTTGATTATAGTTTGGCTAGTCCAATTTTATAAGCTTCCAGGGCTCTATTTCTTGCCCATTTATGATCTACTATAGGTGTTGGATAGTCAAAAGAATTTAAATTATCCACCCATTTGTTGATGTATGTTAGCTCTTTGTCAAATTTTTTGGTTTGCTCATATGGGTTAAAGATTCTAAAATAAGGAGCTGCATCACAACCTGTTCCTGCACACCATTGCCAATTTCCATTATTGGATGCTAGTTCGTAATCCAATAATTTTTTTGCAAAATAGGCTTCTCCCCATCTCCAATCAATTAACAAATGTTTGCAAAGAAAACTAGCGGTAATCATTCTTACTCTGTTGTGCATAAATCCAGTTTTGTTGAGTTCATTCATTCCAGCATCAACTATTGGATAACCAGTAGTTCCATTGCACCAATTTTCGAAATCTTTCTCGTTGTTATTCCATGCTATGGAGTTGTATTTTGATTTGAAATTTTCAGAAACAACTTTAGGAAAATGATGTAGAATTTGAATAAAAAATTCTCTCCATATTAATTCACTTAAGAAAGTTGAGTTAACATTGCTAACAGATCGGACAATTTTTCTAATGCTAACGGTTCCAAATCTTAGATGAGGTCCAATTTTAGAAGTGCTATCAAGTCCTGGGAAATTTCTGGTTTTCTCATAATCAATAGCCTTATTCAGGTTGAATATTGGAACCTTAATGGAAGAAATTTTAAATCCTATATCTTCAATTTTAGGAAGAATGTGGTTAGAGAGTTTAAGATTTTTAAATTGAGTATTTTCTTCGATTGAGTTATCTAATGATTGATATTTTTCTAACCACTTGTTTTTGTAAGGAGTAAATACAGTATAAGCTAGGCCGTCATTTTTTACTACCTCACTTTTTTCAAAAATCACATGATCTTTAAATGTTTTAAACTCTATTTTTCTATCTTTTAGAATTTCTAAGATGGCATTATCTCTTGTATTGGCATATGGTTCGTAATCGCTGTTAGTGTAAACAGATTCTATTGAATGGGCATTACTTATTTCCTTAAAAATCTTCAGAGGATCTCCTACATAAACCTTTAAAGATGAATTATAAGATTGTAATTTTTGGTGAATAGTCTTTAAATTTTCGTATATAAAAGTTAATCTTGGGTCATCAACTTCTAGTTCTGAAATAATATTGGTGTCAAAAATGAAAATGGGCTGAACGTCTTTCCTTTGTTGAAGACATTTGTTTAGTCCAGTATTGTCAACAGTTCTTAAATCTCTTCTGAACCAAAAAATATTCATTGTTATGTCTTTAGTGTTGATAATCCACCATCTACACGAATTATTTGCCCCGTTATATTGTTGTCCTCTAATAGAAAAACAGCAGTTTTAGCAACATCTTCAGAGAAATTAATTCTTTTAGATGGATGTCTTTGATTAGATCTTTCCCTGGCTTGTTCGTTTCTTAGTATAGCTACCGCTAATGGAGTGTCGGTAAGAGATGGAGCGATACAATTTACTCTAATGCTCCCTGCAAATTCAGCCGCTAAAGATTTGGTTAATCCCTCGATAGCTCCTTTGGCGGAGGCTATTGACGCGTGAAAGGGCATTCCTTGAAATACTGCAACAGTGCTAAAAAGCAAAATTGAGGAGTTTTCTTGCTTTTTTAAAGTCCTAAAAAAATGTTTTATTGCTTTAACTGCACCAAAGAAGTTAATTTGCATGTCTGTTGTAAAATCTTCCTCTTTTAACGACCCAAAAGGTTTAAGGTTAATTGATCCTGGACAATAAACTAAAGAGCTTACTTCATCTATTTCAGGAAGAGGGTCCTTGGTAATATCTAAATTAAAATGGGTGTGATTGGGATAAGGGCTAGTTGGTGCATTTCTGCTTATGGTAATGCATTTTTGATCTTTTAATAGTTGGGTAATGCTTTTTCCAATACCACTACTTGCTCCAATAACTACTGTTTTTTTCATGATTTAGAATTAAAAAGAGTGTCTAATTTTTTTTCTCTGTATTGGAATATTTTAGTTAACTGTGGTTTAACTATTATCGGAAATGCTAAATGCCCTAAGATTCCAAAAGGTATTTTGAAGGATACTCTATCAATCATTTGAGTTTGATTCCCATTTTTAATAAAATGATGCTCATGATGCCACATTGAGTACGGTCCAAAGCGTTGTTCGTCCACGAAAAAATTGGGTGCATCAACATGAGTAATTTCTGTTACCCAATTGGTTTTAATGGACAAAATAGGTTTAACAATGTATGAAATAATTTGTCCAGCAAACATGTCTTTAGTTGGACTGGAAGTGATTATAAACCCCATAGAATCAGGAGTGATTTCAGCTAAATTAGAAGGATTAGAAAAATAGCTCCAGGCTTTTTCAATTGGGGTATTAACAATTGCGTTAGTTTCTAAGGTGTAAATTCCAGAATGCTTTTTAAATGTGATCATGATTGCAGTTTAGTGAAAGATTTAAGAATTCTTTTTTGATGTCCTTTTTTTTGAATTTTCCACCGTAATAGGAAGTAATTGTAGAAGAGCTATTGTCTTTGATTCCTCTTGAAGAAACACATAAGTGTTTGGCATCAATTAACACAGCAATGTCATCGGTGTCTAAAATTTTAGCAAGTTCATCAGCAATTTGATTGGTTAATCTTTCTTGAACTTGAGGTCTTTGAGCGAAATAATTTACAATTCGGTTTATTTTAGAAAGACCGATAACGTTTCCATTGGAGATGTATGCAACATGCGCTTTCCCGATTATTGGTACAAAATGGTGTTCGCAGTTAGAATAAAAGGAAATGTTTTTTTCTACTAACATCTCATTGTGTTGATACTTATTTTCAAAAAGAGATATTGCAGGCTTATTTTTTGGGTCTAAACCACTAAAAATTTCTTCTACATACATTTTTGCAACTCTTTTAGGTGTGCCGTTTAATGAATCATCTGAAAGATCTAAACCTAATGTTTCCATTATTTTTCGAAAGTGGAATTCGATTATTTGTTTTTTTTGACTGTCATTTTTCTCAAATGCATCTTCTCTCATGGGTGTTTCATAAGAAGTAAATATATGATTATCGCCAATTAGGTCAATATCTTGCATTTTTTGCTCTAGAAAAGAAGATGAGCTCGACTTAGGCCGGGTATTCAACAATGTTTCTTTGTGTCTCATAAAGTCTAATTTTTAAATTCAAATTGTCTGGGAGTTTAGCATCGATTCTGTTGTAAATAACAATGGCAATATTCTCAGCTGTAGGATTTAAGTTCTTAAACTCTGATACATCAAGATTTAAATTTTTATGGTCCATGTAATCAAGAACTTCTGATTTTATCAGATTAGAAAGTAACTTCATGTCGATTAAATAACCTGTTTCAGGGTCAATTAAACCAGAAACCATTACATCAAGATCATAATTGTGTCCATGGAAATTTGGATTATTGCACTTGCCAAAAATTTTAGTGTTTTTTTCATCACTCCAATTTGGATTGTGCAGTCTATGTGCTGCGTTAAAATGTTCTTTTCTTATAACAGTAATAGGTTTCATATTGTCAATTTGTTTAACAAAATCAATTCAAACTTAAACAAAATTTGTTTAACTTTCAAACAAAAAGTTTAAACAATTTAAAAAATCTTCATTTTGTTAGTGTGAATAAAGTAAGTTAATAATTTTGTGAATCTATGAAATTCGAACTTATTTTTTTTCTAGAAATATTAGCTGTTTTAACAGGAATAGTAAGTGTTTGGTTTGCAAAAAAGGAAAATATATTGGTTTATCCTATAGGCATAATTAGTGTTCTTATATGGGTTTATTTGTGTTGGTTTGGTAATTTGTTTGGACAAGCTGTGGTAAATTTTTTCTTTTTCGTTATTAATATTTACGGTTGGTACAACTGGTCAAGAAAAAAAGAAGATGACTCAAGTGCTGTTAAAATTGTATATAACACCAAAAATCAAAATATACTAGCAATTTTGATTTCTTTAGTTTTTTGGTTGATTTTGTATTTTTTGCTTATCCCTTATAAACCTGCATTGGAAAGTGCATTTTATGTTTCTTTGGAAGCGTTAATTACTGCTATGAATTTTGTTGCCATGTTTTTATTGGCTTGGAAAAGAATGGAAAACTGGATTTATTGGATTGTTGCAGATATTATGTGCATTCCACTTTTTATTCACAAGGATTATTATCTTGGAGTAATTCAGTTTTTATTTTTTATTGTAATTGCTTTTTCGGGTTATCTTCAGTGGAAAAAACAAATTATTGAAAGAGAATGAAAGTTGTAATCACTGGTGCTGAATCTTCTGGAAAAACTACACTTTTTGAGTCTTTGGAAAAATATTATGGAATTGTTGGGGCTAAGGAGTTTGCTAGAAATTATTTATTAAACTCAAATGGAAAATACTCTCAAAAAGACTTGCTTTCTATAGCAAATGGGCAAATTGATGCTGAAATTGCCGTAAAGAAAAACAACCCAGATCTTGTAATATGTGATACAGATTTGCTCACTATTAAAATATGGAGTCAGTACAAATATGGGAATTGTGATAAACAAATACATAATCTATTGAACAGTTATCCAGCTGATCTATATTTATTGATGAAACCTGATATTCCATGGGAAGATGATCCATTGAGAGAAAATCCTGATGACAGATGGGATATATTTGGTATTTATAAGCAGGAATTAGCTATACTTGGAGTGCCATTTTTTACTATTTCAGGATCCAAAAAAAATCGTTTAAGCAAATCAATTTCAATAATTGATAAGTTTCTTTTAACTAATTAGTTTTTTATTAGTTTTGCAAATGTAACTCAAGGGGGTGCCTTATTGGCTGAGATTATACCCATGTTCTGTTAATTTACAGAACGAGACCTGAACCAGATAATACTGGCGTAGGAACATAAGTTAAATGAAAAACAATTACGTGTTTTTCTTACTCCCAGTAAGACACATTTAACAAAAAATCAAATGAAATATATATTTAGTTGCTTGCCGGCATTATTACTGGTGAATTTTACAATTGCTCAATCTGAAATTGATTCAATTCCAACAAGACAGCTCAATGAGTTTGTTCTAAAAGCTGTTAAAGTTTATGACAATAGTCCTGTTGCTCATGAAGATATTCTAAAAGAAGATTTAGATAAAATTAATCATGGAGTGGATATACCTATACTGCTTGATCAGGCAACTTCTGTAGTAACTACATCAGATGCTGGTGCTGGAGTTGGTTATACAGGAATTAGAGTTAGGGGTTCTGATGCTACTAGGGTAAATGTAACTATTAATGGAATTCCTCTTAATGATTCTGAATCTCAGGGAACTTTCTGGGTAGATCTTCCGGATTTGTCTTCATCTACTAACGATATTCAAATTCAAAGAGGGGTTGGTACCTCATCCAATGGTGCTGGTGCCTTTGGCGCAAGTATAAACTTAAGTACCTTTAACACCTCTAATTCATCTGCTCCATATGGTGAAATTGCCAATAGTTTTGGCTCTTTTAATACTCAAAAAAACACCCTCAAATTAGGAACTGGTTTAATTGACGGTAAGTGGAACTTTGAAGGAAGGCTCTCAAGAGTTGTTTCTGATGGATTTGTTGATCGAGCTTCTGCAGATTTAAGTTCTTATTACTTGTCTGGAAGTTACTATGGTAATAAATCCACCTTAAGGGCTATAGCATTTTCAGGACATGAAACAACTTATCAGGCTTGGTACGGTGCACCGATAAGAGTTTTGGATACGAATCAGACCTATAATCCTTACCAATACGATAATGAAGTGGATGATTACACTCAGTCGCATTATCAGCTTCATTTTTCTCATTTTTTCGATACTAAATTTAAGGTCAATGCAGCTTTGCACTATACACGAGGGTTTGGATATTATGAGCAATATAAGCGAATAGGTCAAAATGCTCTTATTAATTATTATTCTCAAGAAAATTTAGCAGATTATGGACTTGATACCATTTTCACAAGTTCTGGTGACACAATTGCTCAAACTGATTTGATTAGAAGAAGATGGTTGGACAATCACTTTTATGGATTAGTGTATTCTGCTGAATACAATTCAGAAAAATTACAATTAATAATTGGGGGTGGAGCTAATCAGTACTTAGGAAAGCATTTTGGTGAGGTGATATGGGCTCAGTATGCAAGTAATGGCTCAATAAGACACCCTTACTACGATAACGATGCAATAAAAAATGATGTGAATGTTTACGCTAAAATGAATTATAAGCTTAAGCCTAATCTTGATTTGTATTTGGATTTACAGGAACGTTTTATAAGCTATGAGTTTTTAGGTTTTGACAATGACTTAAATAACATTACTCAAAATGCTCAATTGGCATTTTTTAATCCTAAAGCTGGAATTAATTATCAATTTAATAACAACAATAAAATTTATGCCTTTGCTGGTATAGGCAATAAAGAACCTAATAGAGATGATTATACCAATTCAACTCCAAATAGTCGTCCTGAGCATGAGCGTATGCTAGATGTTGAATTAGGATATGCTCTTTCAATTGATCGATTAAAAATGAATGTCAATTTTTACAACATGCATTATAAAAATCAATTAATTGTTACTGGTGAGCTTAATGATGTTGGTGCTGCGATTCGTCAAAATGTGGAAGATAGCTACCGTAGAGGAATGGAGATTTCTGGAGATTTAAGAATTTTGAAAAATCTAAACTGGAAATTTAATGCTACTTTTAGTGATAACAAGATAGCTTCTTTCCATGAATACATTGATGATTGGGACACTTGGGGAAAGGTTGATTCAATATACACTAATACTGACATTGCTTTTTCACCTTCTTTAATTGCTAGCAGTCAATTGGTATACAGTCCATTTAATTCCGATAAAAAAGGTGCTTTAGAGCTTGCGTTTATTACCAAATATGTTGGTGAGCAATTTATTGATAACACATCAAGCATTTATGCTAAATTAGACGACTATGTGGTAAATGATTTTAGAATGAGTTACTCTATTAAAAATAAGCTTTTTAAAGAAATTGTTTTGAGTAGCTGGATTAGAAATTTATTCAATAAGAACTACATTTCTAATGCATGGATATATCGATTTAAGTCTGATGGTTATAATCCAGTTCCAGATGATATCTATACCAATTCAGAAGGTGAGGGAACTGGTAGATATAACCAGATTGGAGCTTTTAATCAAGCAGGAATTAATTTCTTTGTTGGATTAACAGTTAAATTCTAATAAACTAATCTTAGTTAAGTTTTTAGTGGATCATCTGTTTAGTTGTAACAACTGCCTCAAAAGCTTGTTTAATGTCGCTAATGATATCCTGATGGTTTTCAACGCCCACAGATAATCGGATCATTTTGTCTGTGATGTTTAGTTTTAAGCGATGTTCTGGATCAACTCCCGCATGAGTCATTCTATTGGGGTGTTGAGCTAGAGATTCTGTGCTTCCTAAGCTTACTGCTAGCTTAATTAATTTAAGTTGATTTAGAAATTGGAATGCTTCTTTTTCGCCACCTTTTATATCGAATGAAATCATTGCTCCTGCTCCAGAGCATTGTTTTTTATAAATATTGAACTCTGGATCATTTTCATTAAGCAAGCCAAGGAAATATACTTTTTCAACTTTAGGATGGTGTTGTAGATATTCAGCAACTTTCTGCGCATTTTCTGCTTGTTTGTCCATCCTTATTTTGAGTGTTTCTAAGCTTCTTAACAATAGCCATGCAGTGTATGGACTAATCATGTTCCCAAGAAATGTTCGAAGTGTTTTAACTCTTATCATAAGTTCTTGATTTCCAAGAACAGCGCCAGCGATAACATCACTATGTCCTCCAATGTATTTAGTGGCAGAATAAATAATAAGATCTGCTCCTAGTTGTAAGGGGTGTTGCCATATAGGCCCCATATAAGTGTTGTCTACTGCTATAAGAACTTCTTTATTGTTTTTTGTAGAAAAATAATTGGCAATATTTTTTTTAGTTGATTGAATATCAACTAAATGGTTTGTTGGGTTAGCTGGAGTTTCTAAATAGATCATCGCAAGAGAATCCGCATGATTGGTGTTTTCAATAGCAGAAATAATTTCTTCATCGGTTTGGCCAGGTAAAATTCCAAGAGTATGAACGCCAATTTTTGGTAAGAAGTGGTTGATAAAATGATCAGTTCCTCCGTAGGTCGGATTACTGTATACTAAAAGATCACCGGGTTTTAAAAATTCTAAAAGCACTGTGCTGATTGCTGACATTCCACTTTCAAAAACAGCGCAGTCATCCGCTTTGTCCCATAAGCACAATCTATTTTCTAAAATTTCTAGGTTTGGATTGTTGATTCTACTGTAGATTAACCCTAGCTCTTCTTTAGGTTCTTTGTCTCTAAGGCCATACGCTATTTCAAAAAAGGCTTTTCCTTCCTCAGCAGTTTTAAAAACAAATGTTGAGGTTTGAAATACAGGACATTTGACGGCTCCTTCTGAAAGTTCTGGCTTATAGCCATGGGTCATCATAAGACTTTCTGGGTTCATTTGATCTTTGTTCATTTTACAAAGATAATTTAAAAGATTTAAATTCTTATTTTAGTGATTAATAAAGAATTTAATACTATTTAAATTAATATTTATGGTAATATCTTCTTAAATTTTCTTATTTTTAGGTGTTTACTAGAAAATATATCTTGTTATGGTTGATGAAATAGACAGCAAAATATTGACTTTGCTACAAAAGGATGGTAAAATGACATTCAAAGAGATAGCAAATGAACTTGATTTAACTACAACTCCTGTATATGAACGAATTAAGAAAATGGAAAAAAATGGTGTTATCCAATCCTATAAAGCCATTGTAGATAGGAGGAAGTTAGGTTTGCAATTATTGGTGTTTTGCAACGTATCTTTAAAAGAACACCAAGCTTCATTTTTAGAGAATTTTGAAAATGATATTGTCAACTTTCCTGAAGTTATTTCTTGTTATCATATTGCTGGAATGTATGATTATCTGATTCAGTTAACGGTTAAGGATATGGATGAGTATCAGGTTTTTATTTCTAAGAAAATAGCCAACATTAACAATATAGCTAAAGTCCAGAGCTCCTTTGTTATGACCGAAGTAAAAACCAACCAGGATTTACCTACTAGTGTTATTTAATTTTAGCTGACCTTTAATTTTTAAACCAAGCTTTAATTGGTCATGTGTAAAATGATTGGAATCATTTGAAATTTCTGCTGAATGAAGATATCCTGATTCTGTTAATGGATCTAGTAGAATCTGTTTATTGTTGATCTGCTGAGTTATTTGAATTAGTCTATTATCAAATGATTCTCTGTAAGATTTACTAATATGGTATTGATTATGCAATTGAAATGAGTTTAATCCAATTATTAGAATTAACGCAGTAATTGAAAGAACCTTTTGGATATGTTTTTTATTGGTAAATAATTTCCCAAATTGGTAAAAGCAAAAGGTGAAAACAAAAAATGTAATAATTGCTAGTGGGTATAGAGTTCTTTCTGCTCCAATATCTTGAGTTTTATATGTGATAGGAAGCTGAAAGATATATATTGCCAATCCTAGAAATAAAATGGAAAAGCAAATTTTTTTTAACGATGATTTTATTGAATTAGGTGCTGATATTGGAGTTAATATAGTTGAAGCAACAATAGCGAAAATTAGACAATAGGGAATGATTTCAGGAATGATTTTTAAAAAAATAATTTCTGAGAATTTTATGTTGTCAATCAAAGCCGTAAAAATGGATATTTCTTTGAAAAAACTACTTCTAATTTGATTTCCATTTCCTAAGTACATAACAATAAATGCAAGATGAACAATAAGGTAAAGAACGATGCATTTATTTACTTTACTTGAAGAAAATTTAATAGAACTTAGTTGACTTTTTTTAGCCCAAAGAAAAATGAAAAAGAAAGTTAGAAATATTAATAAGGTTAAACTTAATGTTCCATTTGATCCGCCAATGGTTATTCCACAAGCTATTAATACAACATAATTTAAAAAAGTATTGGCATTGGTTAAAATAATACCAGCAGAAAAAATTAATACCATACAAGAAAGAAGGTAAGTGCAACTGGAAGATAGCCAAAACCATGTTTCTCCAATATTAAAACTACAATAGAATAGAGCACAGGAAATTAAAATACTGTAGTTAATCATTTTAAATTTAGTGAATGATATATTAACTATGTTTTTTAAACCCGTAAGAAAAAGATAAATAGAACTTGAGCATAGCAAAAGAAGAAAAAGCTGATAGATTACTAACGTAGTTTTAAATTTTAAAAATGATGTAATAAAAAAGCTAATAAGCAAAGCTACGTACCTTGTACACCATTGATTGTAAATCAATTTAACACCATCAATAACACCAAATTCTTCAACAATATACATGGAATAAAAATCGTCATGAGAAATTCTATTGTTAAATGAAAGAACGAAATAAAGTCCTAAAAAAATAACATTTGCAACAACAATTAGGTAGTCTATTAGAGATAGCTGATTGATGATTTTTTTTAATGGATTCATTTATTGGGCATTGATTAAATCTTCTCTTTCTTTTTGCCATTGGTAATAGTTTTCAAAACTAGTTACCCATACATTTTTAGTATTAGAGAGGTGCTCGATTATTTTCATATATACTCTTGCATATAAAGAAAGTTTTTTATCTGTAGGATATGCCATTCTTACGTGCCAATTAATTGAGGCTACTCCCTGAGCTTTTGTTAATTCATTAATGAATACTATAGCTTTTTGTACAATTTCTTCTTCATTTTCACCATTAACAAGATTCGTATCCATTAAGAAATTAGGGATCTGAAGGGTAGAAAGGGTAATGTTGTTTTCTGAATTGTATGGATAAAAAGGCAATGCAGTACTTCTTCGGAATCCAGGGCAGTCGTTAAAGGCAATTGAAGAGTCGTATTTAAATCCTGATTTATGATGTGCCAAAAGGGTTTGATCTTCATTTTTTCCTAAATTCCAAAAATGATGTCTGTTGCCAATTACTTGACGTTTAGCTATTTTTTCTAATCTGTTTTTTTCATCCTCGAAAAAGGAAAGATTAGTATTGGCATTGTAGCTACTGTGTAGACCAATTTCAAACCCCTTATCGTTAAGTAAACTAAATAATTTTTGGAATTCTTGATGGTCAATATCATAGGAATTGTCAAGCTTAAAGTTGCTGCCTTTTTCAAATCTAGATTTAGCACTAAAAAAGAAGCTCGATGAAAATCCGTATTTACTTTCTAAGGCTAATATTTTTTCAAAATTCCAATAACTTTTGTGTCCGCCAAAAATAATTTTTCTAATGTATTTTCTTAAAAATATCCAGGCATAATATAGCTTATTTTCAAAGTTTAGATGCTTTATTTTTTCTTTTTGCCTTTTTAAAATAGCGTATCTATCAGGCTCATCAACATCATGAGATAGCACAACTACACTTGTGTAATCTTTTGGATAAAAAGGTATAGGAGTTAAAAGAAATTTTTCTTTAATACTGTTTTTAATTAACAATACATAATAGTTAACAATAGGTTTTTGAATACTACCATTTTTAAATTGATAAGAACAAGCACCTTTTAATCTATTGTGCTTGTCGTAATGTTCTTTGTTAAGGTTGGAATGAATTTTATCTGTTAATAAAAGGATAGTAGCCTCAATTATGTCAAATGATAATTCCTTAAGCCTAGATTTTTCGTTAAAAGAAAAAATAGCACTAGGAGACGTTTTTTTTTGTTGAATAATTATTGAATTGGATAAGCTGTTTATTTCTACTAA
Organism: Crocinitomicaceae bacterium; assembly: GCA_002716065.1. Lineage (GTDB taxonomy): Bacteria > Bacteroidota > Bacteroidia > Flavobacteriales_D > Parvicellaceae. The sequence goes on from PAZE01000051.1 coordinate 28,534, forward strand.
ATCGTTACCATAATAAAGCTTTACTTGATCAGTTATTGTGTTGCTTTTAACAGCTTTATAACCGGAGCTTTCTACAAGAAATTTTATAGCCCAATTGTTTATTGGAGTGTCTATTGTTTTATTTATGAAATAACTAACCATGACGAAAAAAATCTCCGAACAAAGTACTAAAAAGATCCCTTATACGAACATTTATTCTATTTAAATATGTACTTAACTTTACAAAAAGTAAAGTTTATTTTACATTATGTAAAAAAAGTATTACATTTGTGTAAACTAAATTTTAAAAAATGAAAAACAATTATTTATTACCTCACAAATTCAAATTAATTGGATTAATTCTTTTAGCACCAACTTTAGTATTAGCTGCTATGTTTTTATTTAATGACTTTGAGTTTGAATTTTTAGAACTCTCTGTATTTTCTTTAGCAAATACTCCTTTGTTTGGAGATGCTGACTTGTTTGTCACTCTTTCTAATAACATAACCAATGAACTTATTGCTGTTTTATCAATTGTTAGTTTGTTGTTTATTGCTTTTTCAAAGCAAAAAAATGAAGATGAATTGGTGAATGCGATTCGACTTAAGTCATTAGTAATGGCAACTTATATTAATTACTTCATCCTTTTATTTTGTGTAATCTTTTTCTATGAACTTGCTTTTTTATGGGTTATGCTGCTAAACATGTTTACTATTTTAATCTTTTTCATTGTTTATTTTAATTTGAGGATGTTTCAACTAAATAGAAAATAGATATGAAAAATAGTTTAAAAGTTGAAAGAGCAAAAAAAGATATTACACAAGCACAGCTTGCTGAAAAAGTAAAGGTTAGTAGACAAACAATTAATGCGATTGAATCTGGAGATTACAACTTATCTACTATTCTTGCACTAAAAATTGCAAAGGTGTTCGAAGTTAATGTAGATGATATATTTACTTTAGAAGATAAAGATATGTAAGGTTAATAAAGGGTTATTTTTTTATAAATGGTTTGCTCCATTTTTTTAATTAAAACGTAATATATTCCCTTTGCATTTTCCTTTAAATTAATCTCATTAACTTGTTTTAGTTCAGTAATTGAATAGATTACTTTTCCAAGATTATCAATAATTTCGATTTTTTCAATTGACTCATCCATCGAATTTAATTCAATGTAAAAATTACCACTATTGGGATTAGGGTAAATTGAAATTTCATTATCCTGGTTTTCTAAAATGGAATTAACACCTACATTGATTTCTAAACTGTCTACATTTGAGCAAGTCCCATTTAAAACAGTTAAGATAACGGTATATGCACCTGAGTTGGTGTATTGATGGCTAGGGTTCTGGTTTGAAGAGGTGTTTCCATCACCAAAGTTCCATATAAAGGATGACCCGACAGAGCCAATACTACTAAAATTGATAGTTTGGCCAACTAATGGACTATTTACATCAACATCTGCAATTGCAGTTGCAGGTTGATCAACTGTTATTGTAATTGATGTAGTGTCGCTTAGGCAACCGTTAGTACTTCCTTGAACATATAAAGTAGTATCGTTGGTTGGTGATAAAATAATAGTTGAAGAAGTATCTCCATTATACCAAATATAGTTTTGTGCACCTGAAACTACTATGTTGATTTGATCTCCTAGGCATATTGATGGATCGTTTGGAACAGCAACAATAGTTGGTTTTGGATAAATGGTAATGTATCCAGAAATTACTTTAGTGTCTGAATTTGACCCGTCAGATACGGTGAGTTCTACATCATAGGTTCCAGGTGAACTGTAGGAGATAGTAGGGTTCTGAAGAGTAGAACTTGAAGGTGTTCCGCCATTAAAGTTCCAACTCCATGAATTTATAGCTCCAATAGATAGATCTTGAAAGGTAATGGTTTCTGAACTACATCCAAAGGTTTGGTTAGCGCTAAAATCCGCACTGATATTTGAAGATAAACAGAAATTATGGATGGCTTGTGATCCAAAATCAGGATTGGCCATTTGAACAAGAACCGAGTTTTGATCATCTACAATAGTATAGTTTCCATCAATGGAACAGCTTCCCCATTGACTTCCATATAAACCATCTCCATAGGAATCGTTAATGATGAAATCGTAACATCCATCAGAAAGACAGAAAGACTCACTAATTGATTCCCCGTTAGAATCGTCACTGTAAGGACCTCCAGAAATTAGTGTATTGCCGATACTGTCTTGAACAACCCAAGTTATTTCAGATCCCCAACAATCTGTATCTAGGTTTAAAGTAACGTTTGTTCCACCACCAGCAGTAATAGAAAAATTACTCGAATTGGAATCATTTGAATTATCCTGGTCGTTTTGACCATTGGGAAGAATAGTAGAAGCGTTAAAGACATGGCTGCCAGAAGAGGGTGATAAAGAGGGAAGGTTAACGTTAACAGAAGCGCCAGTACTTAAATTGCCAGTCCAATTGAAGGTTTGATTGGTATTCCCATCAATATTATACAAAATAGTTACAGCTGTTAAATCTAGGGCGCCATAATTCGTTAATTGTACAATAGGAGTGATGCTTCCTCCTCCACATAGGGAAGATTGCGGTTCAATTACCATCGAAATACCTGCATCATAATCAGGTAAATTAATACTAGTTGGTGATTCCCATATACCTCTTCCGTAAGTTCCGGCTCTAATTACACCAGCACTTTGGTTAATTTCCAAATCGTTTACTATAACATTAGGGAGATTATTCATAAACTGCATCCAACCCGCAAAAGCATTGTCGTAATAGTAAACGCCAATATCAGTTCCAACAAAAATACCTCCATTGGTGCCTTGATCGTATTTAACAATATTGCAGGGTAAATTGGGAAGGTTACCCGTTATGTTATTCCAAGTGTTTCCTCCATCAATAGTATGAAATACATGATTAGATGCTGACCATCCACCTCTAGTAATCCAAATTTCATTAAAATTTGTAGGATTAACTTCAATAGAAGTAAAATTAGAAGTTGATGGAATAGATCCAGTTATATCCGTAAAAGTTGCACCATTATCCGTGGTTCTATATAAATTATCGTTTGTGCTAACAAACATAATATCGGAATTTGCCTCATAGATTTCGATACACCTTAGCTGTTGAGGGAAATTAAATGTAGAGAGTTGATTCCAGCCAGTATTGTAGTCGTATTCGTATAAATCATCATATCCAGCAACAAGTCTGTTGTTATTGGGATCCATTTGCATAGGAGTAACCCATCTTCCACTTTGTGGACTACCAAGACCGGTAGAAGTGTTTCCACCATTGGAAGATCTGTACAAATCTCCAAATTGAATCATTCCAAAAATAATATTAGAGTTGTTAGGATCAACTCCTGCTTCCATTCCATCAGCACCATAATATACTTTCCATGTGCCATTTTTCAATACATATCCTCCGTTGTCTTGTAACCCACCAGCAATAGTGTTTACATCATTCTGAGCAACAGAAATCCTATAAAATTGTCCTATTTGTAAACCAAAAGAAAGGTCGTTAAATGAGTTTCCATTATTGGTTGATTTGTATATACCTCCATCGCTTCCACAATAAAGTCGATTGTTGAAGTATTTTAAAAAATGAATATCTGCATGAGTGTAGGTATTACTTGAAGGATTACTCCAACTATTTAATTTTGTAAAAGAGCTGCCTCCGTTAGTAGATTTCCAAACATTTAATACTCCAGTAATTATTGTATTTGCATTTGTTGGTGATACAGCTATTGCCATATCATACCAAGCTTGAGTAGATTCAAAAATATCAGTTGTAGTATTCATAGCAGAGAATGAATTTCCTGAATCATTTGATCGATAAAGTCCTTGAAAAGCGTTTCCAGTTGTAGCACTTAAAACATATACATAATTGGCATTTGCAGCAGTAGTAGCAATGGCAAGTCTTCCAGATGTGTTTGGTAGGCCATTTGTGGTGGTGTTGGTCCATGAATTACCTGCGTTTGTAGAAACGTGAAACGTTTCCGAACCAACTGCATAAATCGTAGTAGGGTCATTAGGTTTTAAATCTATATCTCTTATGTATCCACTTAAAAGAGTATTCCAGCTATTGCCTGCATCAGTTGATTTTAATAGGCCTCCGTTTGTAGCAAGATAAAGAACATTGGAATTGGTTGGGTCTATAATTAATTCAGTAGTTTCATTAGTGGTGATATTTCCTATGATGCTCCATGTAGCACCACCATCAGTAGATTTCACCAATCCAATACTATAGGTGTCACCACCGTCAGTATCTCCTGTACATAGGTATATAATGTTGGAATTAGTGGGGTCAATAGTAATTCCAGAAATTCCTATTGTTGATAGCTCATCTGAAATGGGAGACCAATTTATTCCACCATCAGTAGTTTTCCAGACTCCCCCTGCTGGTGCACCAATATAGATAATGTTTGAGTTAGTTGGATCCTCGGTGATGCAATTAACTCTTCCTGTTCCAGGACTCCAGGAACCAGTAGAGGTATAATTAAAAGGGCCTAATGGTTGCCAATTTCCAATTCCTCCAGATTTGGTTAAGGATATTTTAGTGAGTTTTTTGTAATTCTCCCATACCTTAGAATTTGTGGGAAATGATCCATCTTCTAAAATTCTTGACTCCCAAAAATTTTCCCATCTTTTGTATTGTTTCCAACCTTTTCCTTTTACGTAGCTTTTTCCTTCCCATTCTTTATTAAAAGCTTTCTGGATGTCGTAAAAATTTGCTTTTGGACTCATCATCATCTCTACCCATTGTTGAGCTGAAAGGGTGAATGATAAAACAAGAAAGCCTAAAGTTATTATAGATTTACAATAGGAACCAATTGAGGAAGTTTTCATAAGTTTCTTATAAGGGAGTTTGTATGTACTAGTATAACAGTAAACTCTCCAAATAGTTGCTTATGTTTAATGTAGAATCTTAAGCAAAAAAAAGCCTATCGAATCCGATAGGCTTTTTTAGATAGTATAAAATAAAAACTAAACAACTTTTACGTTAACTGCATTTAAACCTTTTCTACCTTCTTTTAATTCAAATTCAACACTGTCACCTTCTTTAATTTCATCAATTAAACCAGAAACGTGAACAAAATGTTCGTTTGTTGAATCATCTTCAACAATAAAACCAAAACCTTTGGTTTCATTAAAGAATTTTACTTTACCTGTATTCATTGTAATTTAATATTAATGTGGAACAAATTTAATTTAATGAATATATCTACCACAATAAATTCAATTTATTTTTTGTAATTAATTTTTAAGAGAGATATAATTTTATGAATTTGAACTAAAAATTTGATAATCTTTATATCTATATGCTCATTTTTTCTTAATAGAGATTTCATTTTATAAGTAGATTTTTTTCAGCTTTAAATCAAATTCAGCTTTAATTGTTGTTTAATGAGAGGAGTTGATGGATTGGAGTTTAATAAATTTCAATAATTGTAATTTTTCTATTGGAGAAGGTGATGTTGTTTCCATTTTCTTGATTCATTAGTGATTTACCAATAGGTGAAGCAAGAGAAATACAAAAATAGTTTTCCCCCTCAATTGATAGTTTCCCCCAACCGATACCGATAAAATAGGTTCCTTCGTTTGTCATTACCAAACTACCCAATTCTACTTTTTGTGGATCGCTGATTTGTGGTATTTGCTTAAGGTTATTTTTTTGAATTAGTGCTTTGTTGAGCTGTTGAGCGTAATTGTCAATTTCAGTTTGAATAAGAGCTCTGGAAGTTTCATGCTTGTCACCAGCACTGCTTTTAGTTGCCTCATTTCTAGATTCTAATGCAATATTCATGCTCTGCTGAATAGTTTTAATCTTACGTTCAATTAATGTTGTTAGATGGAATATTATTTTAGATTTAATTTCTTTCATTGTGAATTTAAAACCAATTTGTTAATCATGCCTTTGAAAACGAATCTTTTAGTAAAATATCCAGTTTTACTAAAAGTAACTTTATTCAAGAGTTATTAATCATTTGTTTTAGAAGAATCTGAAATTAATCGATTGAGTTCCTTTAACTCTATACTACTTAGGTCTCTCCATTTGCCAACTTTTACGTCTAAACGAATGTTCATTATTCTTGTTCTTCTAAGTTGAATAACATTATAATTTAATTGTTCACACATTCTTCTAATTTGTCGATTGAGCCCTTGCGTGAGAATAATTCTAAATTTATTTCTTGTTAGCTTTTCTACCTTGCACTTTTTAGTAATGGTATCTAAAATTGGAACACCATTTCTCATTGCTGTTAAGAATTCAGTTGAAATGGGTTTATTAACAGTAACAATATATTCTTTCTCATGATTATTTCTAGAGCGTAAAATCTTATTTACAATATCTCCATCATTAGTAAGTAAGATAAGTCCATCACTAGGTTTATCTAACCTACCAATAGGAAAAATTCTTGAAGGGTAATTAATAAAGTCGATAATGTTGTCTTTTTCAACCCTAGTGTCTGTAGTGCATACAATTCCAACAGGTTTATTAAAAGCAATATAAACTGGTTTTTCAGCTTTGTTGTTGATTATTTTACCATCTACTTTAACAATGTCTCCAGGAGCTACTTTAGTTCCTATAAGAGGAATTTCATCGTTAATCAGAACTCTATTAAGTGCTATAAGTTTATCAGCTTCCCTTCTAGAACAGAATCCTGCTTCACTTAAAAATTTATTTATTCGAGTAAGATTAGAATCGCTCATTTGGCATTTTTTACCTTTCAAATTTAGGTAAAATACCTATTAGGCATTAGATTGATTTTATGTAGTCTATTTCCAATTGGAAATCTTCCTCTTTTTTATTGGAAATTAAAAAACCAACTTCCTCAACTTTATCTCCATTAAAATTGGGTATTCTTAAATCTCTTCCTCTAAAAGTAGGGGATAAGTGTATAAAAGGAATGGTAATAATTTGCCAAGTTTTGTCGGTTTTAAAAGTGAATTTATAGGAGTATGAATCTGAAAGAGATGACCTTATTCTAAATTGGTAAGATTTGCCGTCTCCTTTTATTCTCATTTGGAAACTATTGCAATTTTCAATAGTAATGTTTTTTGACTGATACCTAACAGAAGAAAAACCTCCGTAGTTTTCTAATGAAACGTGACCTTCAAATACACCATTTCCATCGCTGTTAATTGAAAATGAACTTGTGGAAATTCCTCCCATAACATCATCATTTACAATTCTCCAATTTTTATTGTTTGAGGTTGAGTTGAAATCAAAAATCATATGACTTAAAAAAAAATAGGCTATTAGAAAAAATGTGTTCAATGCTGGATCTTCTTAACTGTTTGGTTTTTTTAGTTTAATGGTGTAATCTTCAAGATCTCCTTTTACTAAGATATTTACATAACGAATTTTTTTTCCTTCTGTTGCATAGATTATTTGATCTTCTTGGTCAGGGTCTACATCTTCAGTTTTCTTGCCAAATAATTTTGATGCACCAGCTTTGGTAATCATTTTCCATGGAACTTTTAAATAATATTCGTAGGAGTAATCACTGTTTTGAATTCCAGAAATTTCTACAAATCCTAAAGAAGTGTTTATTTTCATATTGGGAATGTTCATTACACCATCTTTAAGATCTATATGGTTTTGAAGGGTGTCAAACAATACCTTGGCAACATTTTTATCTGCAAAATATTCTGCTAAGTATTCCATTGGACCAAAATTTTCAAGCTTTCCAGAAAGAACATTGAAATCTAGATGGATTTCACTGTCATCAATTATGGGGACCATATCTTTGTGTAGATGTATTTTACCCCATAAATCACCACTTAGTTGACCATGAAGATTTTCCGATACTAAATAATCTTGGCCAAAATTTTCAAATTTAACAAGAAGCTGATCTAAATTGACGTTGGTTAACTTCATCTTTGGACTAAAGTAAATGAGCTTTGGGTTAGATCCATTAAAGTAGCCACTCATTCTCATATTTCCTCCAGCTAAATCTAAAGATAACGTGTCAACATAAACGAAATGGGTAGGTTTAATTCTTATGGAGCCTTCAAAATTTTGAATTTTATACAAGTGGTAATTTAGATCTTTAATATCAACATCAACTTTTAGATTTGGGAAAGGTACTTCGTAGATGTTAAATCCTTTTTCATGATCTTGGGGAGAAGAAGCATATTCAGATGCTGGCTGTTGATAAGCAGTAAGCTGATCAAAATCTAATTTTGAGGCTTTAAGACTAACATAATTGTCTTTGTTTTTAAGTAGGGTGTCGCCACCTAGAAATAGTTCGGCATTAACAATAAAATTACTCTCTCCTAATTTGCCTCTAAAATTTTCAACCAATAGGTTGTCATCTTCAAGGTGAATTCTGCCACCAAAATCTTTAAATCTTAAATGGTGAACTTTCATTTTAGCTTCTAGTAAGTCAAATGTTACATCACTAGAGTATAGTGTTTTGTTAAAATGTAAGTCTGCAAATCCATGAATTTTTAAATCATCAAATTCTTCATGACGATAATCTTCAGGAACATAATTTTCACCTTCGTAAGAAAAAAGATCCTCCAATTGCAAAATATTGGAAGTAAGGTTGAATTCCACCTTAGCATCCCCTTTAGGGTTTTGCTGAAACCACTTGTCATAATGGGTAAGGTGGCCATCAAAATGGAAGTCACTTTTATCAATCATTCCAGAAAAGTCAATTAACTTCAAGTTTTCTTCTTCTATTATAAGATCGGCATGAAAATCATGAAAATTGTGTGGGTAATTTTTTAATTGAGCATGAAAGTCATCAATAAAAAATTCTCCTATTGGAAGATAGGGAGATTCTGTAAAGTCTCTTGCAGAACTTTTAAATGTTAAGGCTAAGTTCATCTCAGAAAGGGATTCATTAATTCCATCTAAAGTGTCTTTTGATGAACTAGTAAGCTGTTGAATATCCAGAAAATTCGATGAAATTTCTAAATGGGTAATTACATCTTTAGCTGTATGATGTAAAATTGCAGGAAGATCATCAACACTTCCTTTAATTTGTAAATCAGAATCTCCAATTAGAAGATTAAAATAGTCAATGGAAGCTTTATGACCATCCATTACTGCATATAGATCTAAATCTTTTAAGGGCAGGTGAAAATCTGGTGTTTTAAAGCTAAGGTCAGTTACTTTTAGTTCAGTAAAGTAGGATTCGTTTAGTTTTTCAATGCTTTTTTCGGGGTGGTTTAAATCAATGATGTCGTGAAAATTCATTGTTAATTCCACACCACCAGATAAATCTTGCAAATATTCAAGATTAAAGAATTTAGCTAAAAAGTCGAGTTTGAAATCCGATACTAATTTTAAATTAATATCAGGTTCTAAGAAGTTTTGAACAGATAAATCTCCACTAAAAACTCCAGCTTCAGGATTTGCAGAGAAATCTGATAAAGAAAACTCCATAGTGGTAATGTCTCTTTTATTTCCATTGGAAAAATGACCATTGAATCTAAGGTTATCAAGCTTTTTATCGTTTGCAGTGTTTTCTATAAATGCTTCGCTACATCCAAAAACTGCATCTATGTATGGAGTATGCCCATTAATGCATGGGCCAAGCACTGATCCATTAAAGAATACTTTTCCTCTGTTATTGTATAGTTCAAGAGTGGGAGTGAGTTCATCTGGAGCAAATGCAATAAGTAGATCAAAATTGGGTTTTTCACCTTTAAAATTGATGTTCAAATTCATGTTGTCTGCAAAATCAATATCCCCTTCCATATTAAAAACAGCACCTTCAAGTGCTATTTCTGAGGGTACAATTTTTAATATTTCTTCTTTAGCGATGTAGTCAATTTCCGTATGTACATCAAAATGCTTATCATGAATAAAGCTAGTGTCTCCATTATCTATATAGGTGATTATAAACTTAGCGTCCAGAAAAGCTTGTAGGTCATCTCCGGCAGATTTAAATTTAGATTTTGCTGAATTAATGTATAAGTCGAAGTACATTCCGTTTGCTTGATTAAGCTTGTTGATGTCAATATTATTTAGCGCTATAGATTTTAAGTTAATGTGAAACTCTTCTGCAGGATCATCAATTTTCTTTTTTGTTTCCAGTGCATCTGTGATGTTAAAGCTGCCGTCAGGATGTTGAACTATATTAATAGATCCATTATTTAGTACAATGGACTTGATTTCCATATCTCCAGAAATAATATCCCAAATGTTAAATCCTACATATACATCATGAATGTCTAATAAATGGTTTTCCTTTTTATTTTCATTTTCAAAGATGGATAACTCTTCTAGATCAATAGAGATGTAAGGAAAATTTTTAAAGGGAGAAATGTGGCTTCCGTTTATTTGAAAATGACCGACAAAATCTTCATTTAGGGTTGCAATGAGTTCTTGGACAACAACATCTTGCTTGTAATAAAGCAAGGTAACTAATGTGGAAAACAAGAAGGAGGGTAGTAGAACTAAAAAAAGTATACATCTTACCCAAAATTTTCTTTTTCGTAAGAATTTAAATTTCATGTTAGCTAAAGTATTAACTTCTTTTTAAAGTACTTTAAGAGTCGTTGAAAATGTGCTATTGTTTTTTTTGCTAAATTTAATTTCATGAAAAAGTATTACTGTTTTTGTTTAGTTCTTTTGCTTTTTATGGGTTGTTGTAAGCTCACAAAGATAGAATGTAATAAATACGATGGTTTTCACAAATATATTTATGAGCCTATTGTTGTTTCTGAGGATTGTAATTGTATTGTTTCAGGAAAAGTAAAATACCTAAAAGATTGTCAGACAGTTGCTTTAATTCATTATGGAGATGGCAGTTGTGATAACATAGCTACAAAGATTATTTGCGAAAATGGAGATTGTTTTGATAAAAATGACAGCCCTTTAACTTCAGTTGATTTTACCATCGATTGCAATGTAAATTCGATTACTGAAGGACCGATAAGCTCATCTGAGCTGAATCAGCTTTTTGATCCAAGCTCAGGACCTCAGCCTTAAGCTGAACAGTTAGAATATTAGAAATTAATCTTCTAGCTTTGATGTTAAGCTTCCAAAAAAGTCGTTTCTGCACTTTACATCTTCAAAAACACCACTATACTCAATTGTAGTAGTAAAGCTATTTTTATCTTTTATACCTCTTGAAGAAACACAAAGGTGCTTTGCATTAATAACAACAATTACATCCTGAGTATCTAGTGTTTTTTGAAGGTCTTTTAAAATCTGCATGCATAGCCTTTCTTGTACTTGTGGACGATGAGAATAGTAATCTACCAATCGATTTATTTTAGAAAGGCCAATAACTTTTTCATTTGGAATATAAGCAATGTGAGCATGACCTACGATTGGAAGAAAATGATGCTCACAGGAAGAGTCAATGGTAATGTTTTGCTCAATTAACATCTTTTTATAACCGTATTTATTTTCAAAAGTTGAAAGCTTAGGTTTGTTGGACGGATTTAATCCATAAAAGAGCTCTTTTACATACATTTTAGCAAAACGGTAAGGAGTTCCGGATAAACTATCGTCAGACAAATCTAGTCCAAGTTCTTCCATTATTTTGGCAAAATACTTTTGTATGGATTCAATTTTTTCTTGATCAGATTTAACAAAAGCGTTTTCTAAAAGAGGAGTTTCAACATTTGTTGAAATATGGTAATCTCCTATAAGTTCTAATTCTTGTTTATTCATTTTATGAACAGCATTTATCAGATTTACATTGGCAATATTTCAAATTATAAAGATGAAGCCCTATTAGTGAAAATGCAGCAGTGTATTTAAAATATTCTGAAAAATATAACCAGCCAGATTGTTCAATAAGTATTGTTGTTAATAATCCAGCCCATGCGGTCCAAAGTGCCGGCTTCATCCAAGATTTTGATGTTGTTTGAGTAGATCTGTAAACTGCAAAAAAAGAAATGAATAAAAAGATGAAATCTAGCCATATCCACCAAGTAGGCGCTGAAGCACAACAACTTTTAGAGCAAGCTGAAGCAATAAATAAAAATGGAGTAGCAATACAATGAATCATACAAGTAAAGCTTGCAATAGCTCCAATTAAATCAGATTTTTGTTTTAATGTTGCAATCATACTTGACTATTTACCGCAACATTTTTTGAATTTATATCCGCTTCCACAAGGGCAAGGGCTATTTCTTCCAACCTTTGGATAAGAACGAGTATATGGTTCAGGCGTATTACAACAATTAGAGTCATTGCAACAAGGCTGTTGATTTTGGCTGTGATCTATTTCTTGTTCGTTATGAATCATGTCTTATTCTCTAAATGAGAAAACAAAATTAACTTAATTTAGATTAAATGCAACAACGTTGCATTAATTTACCATTCTAACAATATTCTTTGGCCATGGATCATTGAATTCATGATTGTTATTCCACAGTTCAATTTCACTATCGGTAAGGAAACATGATTTTAATGCATTTGTGAATCGATCTACCTGACTTTCATCTCCAATTACCGTAAGGTCACAGTGGCGATCACCAAATCTTCCGGATTCTTTAGAAAGCATTTCTTTCATTAGCTCTATCTCCATTGATGAAAGACCATTATTGGCATCTTCAACAATTCCTGATCTCCAGGATCCAATTATTTCTAGATTGATACCTCCAGCGGCCTGATTCCAAAGAAGAGAGTGTTTATCTCGGCTAGCAAGCCAGAAAAAGCCTTTGCTTCGATATATTCTTTGGTCTAAAAATTGATGACAGATGTCCCACAATCTTTGAGGATGAAATGGACGGTCGTCTTTTATTATTCTAGTGGCTAAATTGTAAGGACGGTCTTCTTTATCTTGAGAAGCTAACACAGGTTTTAGCTCGTTAATTAATTTTTCTACTTTAAAGAAGTCGTAATTTTGAAGTTCAAATAAAGACGCTATATCGAGTTTCCCAAACAAAACAGAATGTGTAGAAGAGTACGGGTTTATGTTTTGAATGTGTGATGCAATATCAGGAAGTTTTCCCTCTTGAATTCGATCGGCTTTGGTAAGAAGAAGATGACTGCAAAACATAATCTGTTCTACTAATAAATTCACTGTATCTCGTTTGCCATTAGCCAAGTTATTTTGCATTATTGGAATTAGTCTTTCTCCATAGTTGTAGTCATGCGAAAGCATTAAGCTATCCACAAGAGCAAATACACCGGTTAGTCTTACACTTGTATGATTCTTAAAGTATTCAATTAGAGGCATTGGGTGGCAGCTTCCGGAGGTTTCAATAATAATTAATTCTGGTTCTTGGTTCGAAAGTAATTTTTCAATTGCATCGTTAAGCTTTTTAATTCCTTTTTTACTACTTAGCACACAGGAGTGAATGGATTCCAAAATAGTGTTGTTTTGCTCAACTATATCTGTATTTCCAAGCAACTCCCCATCTACATCTAGCTCACTCATGTCATTTACAATGGCACAAACTTGAATGTTTTTCTTTTTGGATTGAGCCAGCAGGCTTCTAAATAGGGTAGTCTTTCCAGATCCAAGGAATCCATTAAGTATTACAACTGGAATTTTTAAACTTGTTTTCATTAAATGTATAATACTTATTAGGTAGTAATCATTTTTAGTTGTTGATTATTCACTTGCTTTTAGGTCTAAATGGCTTAATAACTTCTTGGTTACATTCCATAAATGGACCTTCCATTAAATCTATACAATATGGAATAGCTGGGAAAACAGCATCTAAACATTCTCTAATTGATTTAGGTTTTCCAGGAAGATTAAGTATTAAGCTCGAATTTCTAAGACCTGCGGTTTGTCTAGAAAGAATGGCAGTAGGAACATATTTTAACGATTCAGCTCTCATAAGCTCACCAAAACCGGGCATCATTCGATCACAAACAGCTTCAGTTGCTTCTGGTGTTATGTCTCTTTTGGCTGGTCCAGTGCCTCCAGTAGTTATTACTAAACAACACTGTTTGTTGTCAACTAAATCAATAATTGTTTTTTCAACATGTTCTCTTTCATCAGGAATGATTTCGTAAAACTTTTCCCATTCAGAAATCAAATACTGGTTTAGGGTATCTATAATTGCTTTTCCACTTAAGTCTTCGTAAATACCAGCACTAGCTCTATCACTAACAGTTACAATTCCTATTTTTATGTTTAGCATTTTAAGATTTACTATTTAATTTTTACTGAAAATTCTGTAGCCTAAAGCCAAAAAAATCAGGCTTTTTTAAAATTCATCTAAAGAAACCTGATCTTTTATTTAAAATTATTGATAAAGAAATTTAGCTAATTTCAATACGATTAAGGGTTATAAGGAAAAGATGAGTGGTGTAAGTCAATTTTTAACTGACCATTGCTCAATTTATAACCAAAAGTGTATTCAACTTTTGCTTCGTTTCCATCTAAATCTGTAAAAAAGTAGTTCCCCATAGCTATTGCACGGTTTTGTTCAAGAATCATTCCTGAATTTTCAAATCTAACTTTTGTCCATGGATTGATGGCAAAACCTTTATCTTCATTACAAGCACGATCATCTCCGGCAATAAAATAAGACTTAGCCTCAGCTTTTGATGGTCTAAATTGTTCAACTGCACATTTTGTTGGTTTGAATAAAACTGGACCTGATTCAAATGAATAAAGTTCATCTAAAAAATCGCTGGTAAAAGTTTCACATTCAGATCTGTTGTCTTTTAATGATCCTATTTTTACAACACCACTTCCCCAAGTATTTTGGGCTTCTATTACTTGTTCTTTTGTTATCATTGTTACTTATAATTTAGGTTTGATTTTTTTTAAAAACAAAATTAAAAATTTATTGAAAAATGCAACTTTTTTGCACTGTTTTTGGCTTAAGTTTTTGATTTTTTAACATATTTTTCTACTTATTTATGAATAATAAATCAGCTGTAAATGGTTTACTTGAGAAATAATATTTTTAGATAGAATAGTGCTAAAGCTAAACTAAATAGTGCACCTGCGTAACCAAATATTTTTCTAATAAAATGTTTGTTGGAGTTTAGCTTTTCTAGACTCATTTGATCTTCTCCAATGTCTGACATAGAGATATACATGGCACCGAATATTATCCAGGAAAGAGCCATTTCAAAACCATCAATAAAGTAGACCAGAATGCCTGAAAAAACAAGAGAGAACCCAGCAACTAAATGTAATGTTTCTATAGAAATTAAATAGTTCTTTTTCATAAGTTTTAAGATTAATATTTAACACACACATTCAGTGTCACAACAACTTAAATCAGATAAATACATGCCATTTTCTTTCCATTTATTTACGAGCATATCTATTTCTTGGTCAATGTAATTTTCTTTGCGCATAATATCAGAAACAATTACCCCAAATCGTTGCCTGAACTTGTAAATAAAACAGAATATATGATTATCATGTCTAACAGAGGGCCCTGCAAGATAAATATTCTCTTGTCCATAAAATTCATCTGTTTGCTCAACTAATTGTGGACTTCCATCTTCTCGGTACGAGATGTATTTTTCAATAGGTCCCTTTACTAATGAAAATCCTGTTGCACAAATTGGAGCTCGAGTAGATTCAATAATTGAATTATCTTTTAATTGAAGCTGATAAGTAGTTTGATTTTTTGTTACGCTTTCTAGCTCGCCCAAAACTTCAGTATAATTGGGAGAGTTTTTTATTTCAGTGTATTTATTAAACGTGTAAGGAGATAATATTTTAGATGGGTCACTAGTATATTTATCGTCAATTGGATTTGGATTAATTAAAGTAACTTTTTTATTGCTTTTGATTAGATCATAGGTCAATTGAATGCCACTTTCATAACCTCCCACTACAACAAATTTCTCCCCTCTTAGTTTAGATGGATTTTTAATTAATGAACTATGCGTACAATGTTTTGCTCCTTTAATGTCTTTAATTATTGGATTCTGGTACTCACCAGCGGCCCAAATTAAATATCGAGCAAAAAATTGACCTTGATTGGTTTCTACCATCCATATTCCTTTATGGTTGTGTACAGTCTTTACTTCAGTATTAGTTTGAATGTTTAGGTTAAAATAATCAGTAACCATATGAAGATATTCAGAATATTCCTTTCCTGATAGGTGTTCTTTGTTAAAGGAGAATGCTGGTGATGTTTCTATACATATCGAATTCAAATCTATTTGACCAAATGCGTTGCTAGGAAAAGAAGGTGTTATCATCTCCATACTTGTAGGCCATTTTAAAAATGAATGTCCAATTTCATTTTTTTCAAGAACTAAATAGCTTATATCAGCTTGTTTTAAAAGAGATGCAACTCCAACCCCTGCTGGTCCACCCCCTACGATTATTACGTTTGTAATTGTCATTTTCTATAATTAAATCTAAATGCAACAATGTTGCAATATTAATTAAAAATCAATTAATAATTTACTGCTGTTTTATTTATAATTGATAGATAAGTATATCTAGATCAATGTAGAAAATTGAATCGTTTGCGTGGGTAAGACTCATTGATATAATTTATTTAATAATATTTGTATGTATCAATTATAATTTAAGATGTAATCCTATTTATAACCTATTGAATAATTAAGTTGACTTATTGGATTATTATTTAATGGTGTCAATGAGTGTCCCAAAAACGGTTAATTAACTCAGAAAAAGTTTTGTGCTCTTTGATTGTCTCAAACTTTTTCAAATTCAACACCTTAAAATAAATACTCGCTTCACAGGGATCACCACCCGCTCCTGAAATCTGGTAGTTGGAATATAAAACGGCTAAAAGATATTTTTCATCAGGACTTAAGAAATATCCTTTTACTTCATCAGGACAACCCAAATCAAAATCGGACAGCTCTTCTGAGCTTTTAATTAATATTTCGCCTTTTTTTGTTGAGCTGAATGTTAACTTTTGTTCGTTTTCATTTTCATTAAGATAGTTGTTAATATTTATTTTCTCTGAAAGCGCTCCACTATCATTATTGATTATTAAAGGAAATTGTTTTAGTCTAGGTTCTAGCCCAATGTTGTATTCACTCAAAAATTCCTTGTTTTGAGTTGTGTCGTATAATAGCAGCGTATTAGTGGTGATATCCACTAGAAAGTATTGTGTAGGTATCTCAAGCTCCTGTTCATAATAGCCATAATTATGTATGGCGTAGTAAAATTTGCCATCGCTTGACCATCCAAAGGGTTCTATTTTGTCATCGTAACAATATAAATACTCTCCCAAATAAGGGTCTCTATCTACATAAAGATCTTGAAACTCATATACCTTGCCTGTTCTTGGATCGGTGTAGGATGGATGAATCCATTCGTCTTTAATGGAATCGTAATAGGGTTCAGGAAAGTCCCTTTCATAGTTATCGATTTGTAAAACAGAAGATGAAATTTTTTGAGCCTGATAACTATAATCGAATAATAAAAACGACAACAATAATATATATGATAAATTATGTATTCTCATAATTACAATTAACGGTGCATCTAAAATGACGTGCGATGGTATGGGTAGGTGTATACATTTTAGACTGTGTTATGTGCAGTAAACTAATTTTCCAAGAAACTTATTTCACGATTATACAATCCAGGTAAAATAACCTTGAAATTCTTTTTGTCGTTTTCGAAATAACCCGAATATGAACCCGAGGGGTTTGAATCTGGAATAAATAGAATGTTAATATCATCTACATTAGCTTCACCTTCTTCATAAGCCAAAACTTTATCAGATTTATTTGAGCCGTTTTGGATTTCGGAAGACTCCGCAACTAACTTATATTTCCAAACTTTCCTTTCATAAAAAAAGACTGTGTAGAGAATGTCAATATCATCAATATTAATGTTTAAAATTGTCCCAGATCCTGACTTTAAATTATCTGATTTAAAATCAGTGGAATAGTAATAGTATCCGTCTTTTTCTTCCCATTTGTCACAAGATGAAAGTGTGAATATAAATGATAAGATAAATAATGCTGATAGAGTTCTCATAATGAAATATATATGTCTTAAAGTTAATTATAAATTACAAATGATTGATACATTATTGTTTATCCATTGCATATAACGTTTAGTGTATGGTGTCGTAGCATCCCGCAGATGCTATGCACTATACACATTGTTGTATGCCGTTTTTATTTTATTCATTTCGTTATTAGCGTTGGCGTGAAAGCTCTTTTAAATTTTTAAGGAACAAGCAAACTTTAAATGTGCTTGAACTTACATTGTCTATTGTTTATTTACAAACACCTCATTGTAGTCTTCTCGACTTAAGACGGTATCAAAACCACCCACTGATTGTCCTTCATGTTTATTAATTCCTATATATTCTAAACTGGCATCTTCATACCTTTTGAACTTGTATACCGCATCATTCATCATTGAACTGTTAAATACACCAAGGCTAACAAGTAATTCAAAATCAGACACCTGTAAACCTGTGACTTTTTTAAATAGACCAGGCTCTAATTGGGTGATTACATCTTTTAAACTGTGTTCTCTGAAATCTGTTAGATACATGAATACTGGAATTCGAGTCGCAAATTTTATTAGTTTTTCCTGAATTTTTTTGCGTAAACTTTTATATTCTTTTTCCTCTTTTGAAAGTTCTTTTTTCTTCTTTGGAGTTAACTGTTCTTCATTTGCTTCTTTCTTTGCCTTTTTAACTGCCTCAGATTTATTTATAATTGTCTCAATATCTTGGTTAAGAGATCTAAACCCTTCAATACTCATTAATGCGTCTAACGCATCTTGATTTTTCATCAAGCGTGCTAACGTTGAGTTGTCTACATTCACCAACAATGCAGACTCCCATCTTCGGGCAAGCAAGGTAGCTGAGGTGCCACTCATTGCAATATCTAATACCCCTGCTGCATCGATTTGTTTCATTGAACTCCCATCATAAGCCAATACAGGTAAAAAATGTATAAATTCTGCTACATTTTTCTCGGGATTAGATTCATTTATATTTAAACGACATGCATAATCTGCAACCTGACTTAGTGCTCTGTTTGGTGCAAAGTCGAAAACATAACACTCTTTTTTTATAATTTCTATTTTGTTAGGAGATTCTCCATCAGGGTTTTTGATTGCCCAAGGAGTTTGCACTCTAAATGCGGCTTGAAAATAGGTTTCTGGACTCGAAGAATTTCGTAGCATAAAAATCCCTGTCCATGGCTTAACAGAAACCCCTGTCGTAAGTTTACCGCATGACAGGGTAATAGTTTTTGATTTTAATGGGTTGCGCATCTTGTCCAAAACAGGCGGTAATGCCTCAACTCCAATACCAGCACTTGTACCAGCTGCAACTATAATCTCATAATCCTGATAAAATAAATTATTCATTTGCATCATCAAATTTTTCATTGCGTGACATGATGCAACAGTTGGTAAAAACCAAAAAGTGTGGTTTAAAATACTTAATAACCTTGAATCCGAAAAAGGCATTGGGGGTTTTTTAGCACCTAATTTTAAGTTATCTAAATTGGTCTCAGCGTAGTTTCCTCTAATTAAATCTAACCATTTTTGAACCTCGTTTTCCATTTTAAAACGAGCATTTTCCTTTTCTCCAGTTGCGGCAAAGAATACATTTAAATCAAACTCATTAAACTCGCCACCAAGTGCAATTTCTCTTATTGAATCTGGCATTTGATAAGTAAGCATAACCATGCGTGGTAAAGTTAAATATGGGTTGTCTTTGCCCTCCCATTTCTCTTTAGCATTCTGTTCATCTGAATATGTCCAATTGAAGATTTGTTCTTCTATAAACTCGCCAGAATTGATGGCCCTAAATGGTGTTCCTGATAAATACAAAAAGTGATCGGTTGTAATGGGTATAATATCGGCGTCAAAGTTTTCTACCTTACCAATTTTCTTTTCAAACTCAATTAAATCTTCGTCTTTACCATCCTCATACAATTCATTGAACAATCCTTTGGAATTTTCATTCCAAGCACCAAAATGATATTCATCAAAAACTACACAATCCCAGTGTGTAGCATGTACCCACTCGTTTTTGGTTTTTACTCCACCAGTAGAGGTGTTTTTACCCAAGTAGTCTTGAAAAGAACCAAAGCAAACAAAAGGTTTGTTAGTATCTATATCCTCATAGGAATTTCCGTTTTTACTGATGAATTACCATCCCTCAAATTCAACAAGCATCATTAAATCTTCTTTCCATGCATTTTGAACTGCAGGTTTAAATGTTAAAACTAAAACCTTGGACCATCCCATTTCTTTTGCCAACTGATAAGTGGTAAATGTTTTACCAAAACGCATCTTGGCATTCCATAGATATTGTGGTGCTGACTCTAGACCTTCTTTTTGGTACTGTTTAAAATATTGAGAAGTTTTCTCAACTGCAGCCTTTTGCTCAGGACGCATAGAAAAATCTAAAGAACGATTTTCTTCATTTATCTCACCGCTTTTTAAAGCGATGATTGCAGCACTTACATCTTCTACGGTACACTCAAACCATTCTCCTTCTGAGTTGTAAAACCCTTTATTTCGTAGATAATTATGGATGTCATGATCTGTAAATGTAGATCCATCATTTCGCATTGCGTTTTCTTCTAGAACAATATTAAATGCTGCTCTTGTAGCACCAACTTGTTCTGTGACCCTCGCCAAGACACTTCTGTTAGTTTGACCAATCTTTAATTGCCCTTTTCTAGAACTATCGTTTGGTAATTCATAGGCATAAATAATTGGCTTTACAGCTGATTTTTTTGGAAAGAATTCTTGCTTTTTCATAATTCCATTGTTCTGACCATTGAGTCGATAAACTTGGTTTCTTCTTCCGTTAATCCATATTTGACATACAGTTTTTCATCAGTCCACTCCTCATCAAAGTTTTGAATTGGAACTTCTGAATAAACTCCTTTTGGGGCATTTTGGGTGTTCTTCTTCTGAAGAATTAAAAATCTGGTAAATTTAGTTGCTAGATAATATTGGATATTTTTAGCTCTATTTTGGTTTACAACAGGTCCAATTACTAAATATGTTTCAGAACAACATGTGTTTTCTTCTGCAATAAATGGTTTACCAATTACCAAATAAGGAAAAGAACCTCTCTCCCCATATGCTTTTGCTATCATTACCTTTATTTCTGGTAACCACGCTTCATTTTTTAAAATCTTATGCTTTGAAACATATCCATTGTTGGGATATGAATATATTTTCACACTATTTTTAGAATACTTCTCGCTTACTCTAACGGAAGAATTGATTCCAAATGGTTTTCTTGAACTGACAATTGACTGGAGGGATTTTTCATTCAAAGATTTAACTTTTCTTAAAATACTGACTCCTTGATTAAATCTAATAAATGTTGATGTGTTTTTTTCAAGCAAGGGTCGGATCATTTCATTTTTATTTCCATCTCTTATTGAGATTACTTTACAATCACTATGGTTATCTCTCTCCCAGAGGAAATAGCAAACTCCCCCAGAAATATCCACACCTGGGAAACATTCAACTGAATTAAAGTAGTCAACGAGAACTTTAATTCTCCTATCATTAAGCATATCATTTCTAAATTCATCGAGTCCTTTACCACCAGAATACCATCTAGCTGGAATAATCATAGACAAATACCTTGGCTTTAGCTTCATTCCTTGCTGAATAAACTTTTGATAAATTGGTTTGGCACTTGTACCCATTCCCCCTCCGTCATTCAGCTGATAAGGTGGATTTCCTATAATTACATCAAACTTCATATTAAATATATTTTGCGGCTCATCAATATGAATAAACTGATAAGCATAGGTTTCTAAATCGTCTGTTCTTCTATACACTTCCTCATTTGCACCACAATAGATACACTTCCCATTTTTCCAAGTGTGCTGAATACGTTCGTATTTTATATTGCCTTGTTCGTTTTCAAAATCAGTACATACAGAGTAGTCCCCGTTCGCATATTTAGAACAGTAGGTACTTCTTCTTGCTAGTAAGGAAGTAAGTTCAGTGATGGCAATTCCATACAATTGTTTTGTGAAAATGTGGTTTATTCGTTCTTGTTGGTCAGGGATTTGTTGTTTCAGCCCTTCATTTAGTCGTTTGGCAATTTCTCTAAGAAAAACCCCTGATTTTGTCACAGGATCAAGAAAGGTAGTTTCTTTGTTTTGAAATAAATCCTGGGGCAGCATATCTAACATTTCATTAACCAATTTAGGAGGTGTAAAAACCTCATCATTGCTCAAGTTTGCAAGACACGATAAGACATCAGGATTATAATTTACATTAAGCATACTCAGCTATTTTTAAAAAATGAGTAATTGGGAAGTCTTTTACAGGTTCATCTATTGCTGCAGGATTTCCTTCGTCATTAAACATAGAGAATTGATGGGTTTGTTCAACTAAAAATTTAAAGACATAATCACGTCTTTTAATCATACTCCCGTTAATTGCTGACCATTCTGAAAAAACAATTGGTTCTTTGGTTTCAGGATTTGTAAAGTCCAAAGCATCACCCCATAGAATATTTCTTTTCAGTAAAAATTTTACAGACGCTCTACAGTCTTCTTTACAGTCAGTTTTATACAATCTTGTATAGATGCCGTCAAAGATTTCAAATAATCGATCACGACATTCTATTGCATTGTCTTGCAAGATGTCAACTCCGTATATACTAGAAATTGCAATGATGGCATTGCGTTCAAATTCAATTTGATTTTTTTTGTATCTATCTGTAACGATTTTGAGTTTTCTGTTTAGTATTTCAACAAGAAAATTACCTGTTCCACATGCAGGCTCCAAGAATCTAGAATCAATTCTTTCGGTCTCTTGTTTTACCAGATCCAACATAGCATTAACCTCGCGTTCTGAAGTAAAAACTTCACCGTGGTCAGCTACTCTTTTTTTTGATTTTGTTTGGCTCATTTATATTTCTATTCTTTTCATTTTTATCAGCATTGGCATAAAAGCAATGTGTGCGGCAGCACTCTTTGCTTACGTGTTGGCTATTTCTTCAATGGCATACAACGTTGCGTGTAAAATGCGAATTAGTGCATTTTACACTGTGTTGGTAGTTTTAATCATAGTAA
>PAZE01000052.1 GCA_002716065.1 Crocinitomicaceae bacterium
ACAACGATTTACACGGTAACGGGAACGGATGGTAACGGTTGTGTAAATACGGATCAGGTGGCTATAACAGTAAACGCACTACCTACAGTAGATGCTGGGATCGATCAAACTGTTTGCTTTGGATCGAGTGTGATTTTATCGGGATCAGGAGCTACAAGCTACTTATGGGATAATGGAGTGATAGATGGTGTATCGTTTACTCCTACAGTTGGAACAACGACCTATACGGTAACGGGAACGGATGGTAACGGTTGTGTAAATACAGATCAGGTAGCAGTAACAGTAAATGCACTACCCACAGTAGATGCTGGAGTAGACCAATCGGTATGTATAGGATCGAGTGTGACTTTATCGGGGTCAGGAGCTACAAGTTATGTATGGGATAATGGAGTGATAGACGGTGTGTCGTTTACAGCATCTACGCTTGGCACAACGATTTACACGGTAACGGGAACGGATGGTAACGGTTGTGTAAATACGGATCAGGTGGCTATAATAGTAAACGCACTACCTACAGTAGATGCTGGGATCGATCAAATAGTATGCAATGGATTTGCCGTTGTGCTTAATGGATCTGGTGCTGTTAATTACAATTGGAACAATGGAGTGGTAAATGGGTTAGCATTTGTTCCTCCTGTTGGTTCTACCAATTACATTGTGATTGGAACAGATGCTAATGGATGTTTGAATTCAGATACCATGACAGTTTCTGTAAATTCTCAACTCAATATTGATATGATTTCTGATTCTATTATTTGTTTGGGAAATTCAATTGATTTATATGCTGATACAAATGGGATGTTGGTAGAACAATTTACAATGACATTTGATAGTCCTTTTAGCTATTCAACAATTAATACCAATCTTCCTGGAAGTTATTACATTAAAGTTAGTGGCGTTTACACGGCAACAGGAATGCCTTTAAATAGAGATGGTGCTTTTAATTTTGGAAATAATCCACCTACACAAAACTATGAGTGGAAGTGGAATGGTCAAAATCCAAGTACTCAAACAGCTTCAATTCCATCTTATAATGCTTCTCATGTTTATACATTAGCATTCAATGGTGGATTATCTCAAACTTTTTCTTTCTCTGAAAATATAAATGCCCCAGGTTATAATCCTTCTTGGTGGAATGATAACTTTGGAAGTTTGAATTTTGAAATATATTATTTTGGAAATATTCTATGGTCTAACGGAGATACCAACTCAATTACTAATGTATCTCCAAATCAAACGACTAATTATTCTGTAATAATCGATTATGGTAGTGGATGTTCATCAAGCGGAAATGTTGATATAACGGTTTCTAATCCTTTATACACCGAAACCATTACTAATGCAAATTGTGGTTTTTCGGATGGTGAGATTACCCTTACAGCAAGTAATGGAATAGTGCCATATCAATACTCAATTGATGGCGGGGTAAGTTTTCAAAATTCTGGACTTTTTACGAATTTATTTGGTGGAGTTTATTCTGTTGTTGTTGAAGATTCTGTAGGTTGTCAGGCATCGGGGTCGATAAATCTTATTGCTAATCCTGGACCAACTATCGATAATGTTGCTCTTACAGATGAATTATGTAATGGTGATTGTCTTGGTTCTATTGCTATAATGTCTCCCAATGCTGTTGCATATAGCTTAGATAATATAACTTTCCAGAGTTCCAATTTATTTGACACTTTGTGTGCTGGAATTTATATAGTTTATGCACAAAATTCCATAGGTTGTGTTACTGTAGATACTGTTGAGTTATTTTCCCCTTTATCGTTGTCACTAAATATTTCTAATGATACTATAATTTGTCAAGGAACATCAGTTCAGTTAGAAGCCATATGTCAGGGTGGAGTAGGTGGTTATGCTTATCATTGGGATAATGGTTTTACAACTTCATCAATTAACGTATCACCTTCTTCTAATCAAACCTATTGTGTTGGCGTTTCTGATGCTAATGGTTGTGAAACCAATCAATTGTGTGTTAGTGTGGATTTACATCCATCGTTAAATTTAAATAGTTTAACGGATACTTTGATATGCGATGGTGATTCAGCTCAAATAACTGCATTAGCTACATTAGGTGATGGGGGTCCATATAATTATGTTTGGGATCAGGGATTAGGAAATGGTCAAAGCCATTATGTTAGTCCTTCATCAACTACAACGTACAATGTTGTTGTTTCTGATGGATGTGAGTCATTAAATTCTAGTTTAACGGTTTCAGTAAGTCCAATACCAGCGATTAGTTTTACTGCATCTAATTTAGATGGTTGTATGCCAGTAGATGTTACCTTTTATGATTTAAATGTTCCTCCAGGGGCACAATGTTTATGGGATTTTGGCGATGGTGGAACAAGTGTAACTTGTGATTCTGTTAGTTATCAGTTTACTACACCTGGTTGTTGGGATATTGCACTTAACATAACTACTGCTGATGGGTGTTTATCTTCTCATATTGAATCACAATATGTATGTGTTTATGAATATCCAACTGCAAGTTTTTCATTTACACCTAATCCAACAACTTTATTGAATACTGAAAT
This sequence comes from Crocinitomicaceae bacterium, assembly GCA_002716065.1. GTDB lineage: Bacteria > Bacteroidota > Bacteroidia > Flavobacteriales_D > Parvicellaceae. The sequence continues at coordinate 2,541 of PAZE01000052.1, forward strand.
TAATTTTCAAAATTACAGTACTAGTGCTTCAAATTATCTATGGACTTTTGATGTTAATGGAAATCCTGCAAGTTCAACTAATGAAAATCCGATATATACATTTAGTGATACTCAAGAAGGAGAATATGTGGTTTGTTTAGATGCCATTAGCTCTAATGGGTGTATTGATGTTTCATGTCAGACAGTTGAAATTAATGATGTGTTTTTGGTTTATGTTCCAAATGCATTTACTCCTGGTGGTGACGATAACATAAACGATATTTTTATTCCTGTTGTCAATGGCGCTAGTGTTAAAAACTTTGATTTTTATGTTTTTAATAGATGGGGTGAGCTGGTTTTTGAATCTCACCACGAAAGTGAGGGTTGGGATGGTTTTTATAAAGGAAAATTAGCTAAGCAGGATGCTTATGTATGGAAACTTAATTTAGTAGACGAGGCTACAAATAATTTTCATCAGTATACAGGAAATGTACTTCTTTTAGGAAAGAAATAAGTTTTTTTTAAGGTGAGTTATAGGGTCTTTTATCTACGCTTGACTGCTGTACATCAATATCTTGAATGTATATCCACTTTCCTTTTTCCAATTTAAAAGCATCAAAACTTAGATCTGTTACATACCAGTCTTTCATTCCTTCTAAATTTGGTGATTTTGGAGTAAGATGATCAAAAATAATTAGCTCTTGTTTTTTTGATTTTTTGTATTTCAATGACATGTAAGAGTTTTTGTTGTATTGAAAAATAACTCGTCTTTTAGTTCTAAAATCATCAGAAATAAAAATAGGTAAACCGAATTTTACAGCATCTTTTTTATGAAATGCCATAGACTCAATAATTTTTTTATTAGAAAATTGATTATTCCCATCCCAACCTAAAAGAGTGTATATGGTACTGTTTGGTTTTTTTATAGGAATAATTTTATAATAAAGAGCTCCATACCATGTTTTATCACTGTAAGATAAATATTCTGGGTCGAAAGCAGACGCAGATTTGTCCTGTAGTTTTATAATAGAATATTGTTTAGATTTTGGATTGTACTTTAGTATTAAACAGTGATAAATATGCTCTTGTTTAGGAAGCTCAATATTCCAATTAAAAATTCTAAAAGCATTATCTGGAGAAGTTATTGTACTCATCATTTTAGAAAGAGAGTCAAATTTAAATGTAAATGCCTGATCATGGCTTAGTACCTTTCTAAGGTAATTTTCAAAATCAATATTTAATTCAAATGCTTTTTTTAAATCTTTTTCATTTCTAGTTTTTGTTAACAAAGAAATGAGGGTGTCTTCATGAAATATAAGTGAGTTGGTTTTTTGACTAAAACAACATGTACTTAAAAAAAGAAGAGCTATTAGATAAATTGATTTCATGGATTTGAAGGGTCTAAAATATGTCTAAAGAAACATAACGATAGAATTGACAAGAAGTTACTCTTTAAGATTGAGAATTATGAAGACTATCTTTTTTTGCTAGTAATTCTTCTTCAGATTCTTGAAAATTTTCATCATCAACACAGCAATCTACAGGACATACTGCTGCACATTGTGGTTCTTCATGGAATCCAACACACTCAGTACATTTATCAGTTACGATATAGTACACATCCATATCAACTGGTTCATTTGATTCATCAGCATCTTTTTTTAGTTTAGAATTGTGTCCGTTATAGAATCCTTTTATAGATGTACCTTGGGAAAAGGTCCATTCTGCTCCACCTTCATAAATGGCATTGTTAGGGCACTCAGGTTCACAAGCCCCACAATTTATACATTCATCTGTAATTTTAATAGCCATTTATAAATGTTGTTATTTTTGCACTGCAAAGATATATAAAAATGGTTTTTTCTTCTTTAGGTAAAAAAATATCTACACTAATTGAGCTAGGAAATGTGTTTAGAGCTATTGGTAATAATTTAAAATGGCCTGGTTATTCTTTAGGAATAAATGAAGTAGAATATGTCTCATTTCAGGATTTAATTCCTTCGGTTAAGAGCCATAATGGATGGTTCACAATGGATGCAATTATGTACTGTTTAAATGGATGGGCTAATTTATTTACCAAAGAAAAGTTAGATCTATGGGTTGCTAATTATTCTTTTGATGAAAAAAATGAGGCTAAAACTGTAGCTTTAATATGTGCTGGTAATATTCCTATGGTTGGATTTCATGACTTGATATGTGGGTATTTAGCTGGTAAAAAATTAATTATAAAGTTATCTTCAGATGATAATGTTTTAATCCCTGCCGTTGTTGATCTAATGAGTAAATATGACGAAAATGTTCATTCTCAGATTGTTTTTGAGAAAAATAAATTAAAAAAATTTGATGCAGTTGTTGCTACCGGTAGTAATAATACTTCTCGATATTTTAAGGATTATTTTGGGAAATACCCTAATATTATTAGAAAAAGCAGGACCTCTATTGCGGTTTTGGATGGTAGTGAGTCAGATGAAGACTTAGAAGATTTTTCTGAAGATGTTTTTACCTATTATGGTCTAGGTTGTAGGAATGTTACCAAAGTTTACCTGCCTGAAGGATTTGATATTAATCGAATTTTTAAAGGGTTTTTTAAAAAAAGTGATGTAATTCATAATAATAAATATGCAAATAATTATGATTACCATAAAGCCATTTTTTTGTTGGAAAATTATTCATTATTAGAAAATGGATTTATTCTTCTTAAAGAAGATAAATCAATATTTTCACCCATTGGAACCCTTTATTATGAGTTTTACAATAATTTAAAAAATCTAGAAGATTTAATTGATCAAAATAGAGATCAGATTCAATGTAGAGTTGGAATAAATGGAATTCCATTTGGTAAGGCCCAAAAACCTGAATTGTGGGATTATGCTGATAAGGTAGATACAATGAAATTTTTAAGCTCAATTTAAATTCTAAAATTCTGGTATTTAATAAATGTTAAAGGAAATTTCTTAATGCAGGTAAGCTTCGATTTTATCTTTATTGAACTCAACAGTAATGTGTTCTTGAAGAGTAGTAGATAAAGTTAATCCAACCCAATCAGCTCTAATAGGAAACTTTCTGTGTCTTCTGTCAATTAATACAACTGTATTAATTTGTTTAGCGCCTTTTTGAGTAATTACACTTGCTGCATGCATCAATGTTTTTCCAGAGTTTAAAACATCATCAATAAGAACAACAGTTTTATTTTTCAATTCAACTTCTGGTTGAATTGAAATGGGCTCACTTAATGGGTCTTTTTTATTTACTTTAAGTTCGATTAGATTTACATTAATTGAGCTTACAAGGGAAAAGTTAGTTAATATCTTTTCAGATAATACAAAACCTTTGGATGAAATTCCGACAAAAATTAGATCCTTTTCAAGATGATATTTTTCAACTATTTGATAGGCAATTCTTTTGATTTTTTGGTTTGCTGAATTGCTATCTAGTATTAAGGTTTTTTGATCTACCATTTTTGTGAAATTAATAGTTCAAATGTAGTTTATTATTTTCTAATAAAAATGAACTCTACAGAATATCCTGAAGGAATTTTGGGAACTAATACACAATTGTCAATTTTGTTTTCTTCAATACAATTTCCACATTCAATAAGTTCAATAGTAAAAATATATTGCTGTTGTTCAGGATTGATTTCAAGGTATCTTTTTACTTTGAATTTACATTGCCCCCATATTGTTTTACCCAATAGGGTGAATTTACTGAAATCTATTTCATTGAACAGGCATATAGTCTGGTTACTATGGGCATAGGTTGATAAAAGGTTGTATTCATCAATGGAATTAATAACAAAACAACTATCGGGGTTTACAAGTAATGAGCAGTTAGAGCATGGATTAATAGTTGATATTTCTTGGCTGTTTAATTCTTTTTTTCCCCAACATTTTGGTGATTTATGACAAGAAGATAATCCAAAAAGTAAAAAAATATATAGTAATAAGCGCATTAAAATTGAACTACTAATTTTAAGTTTAATCTTCTTGAAGTTAGAAAATTTGGAACTGAATATTGCCTTCCAGTAACATCTTTTATCCACGAATAGTTGGTGGTATTTGAAATATCTAGAAGGTTAAAAACTTCAAAAGCAATCCACATATGGTTAATTTTATTCAAAAATGATTTTTCTTTGAATTTAGACTTATCGGTTTGGTTGTTAATAATATCTTTAGAAAAACCGATGTCTAGTCTTCTATAAAATGACGATCTTAAGGTGTCTGAGAATCGTTCGGCAGAGGGAGGGCCATAAGGAAGTCTAGTGCCAAAGAGCATATTTAAATTCACTTTAAATGTACTCCATTTTACTTTCTCAGTATCCCATTCTTTAGGCATTTGATCTTGGAAGAATAAGGCAAAAGATACTCTTTGATCTGTAGGTCTTGGAATATATCCGGGAAAAGTAATGGTGCTGTCTACTGGTATATTATCTAAAGTATAACCATTTATTATTTGCTCATTCTGTGAGTTGTAATAGGTCCAGTAATAATCATTAAGTATATCTTCTTGAGTTTTTAACCAGCTTAAAGAAGCATAGGATTCGATTCCTTTAACAAACTCTCCATTTAATTTTAAATCAATTCCAGTGGCATATCCTTTAGCATTGTTTTCACCGTAATATCGAACTCTGATGTTGTCAATTTTATAGGGGATAATATCACTAAGATGTTTGTAGTAGATTTCACTTCCGAATTTAAAGGGTCTATCCCATAGCTCAAAAATGTAATCACCACCAAGTACAAAATGAATAGACTTTTGGGCTCTTATTGAAGGGTTTAAATCTCCGTTAAAATTTCTTATGGCACGATAAAAAGGTGGTTGATAGTAATATCCTGTAGCGAGTCTAAAAACAACATTTTCTCTATAAACTTTACCTTTTTTTAATTTATACCATGCCGGTTTTAGCTGTAGGCTTATTCTTGGAGAAACAACGAGTTGGTTATTGTAGTCCCAGTAGTGAGCTCGTGTGCCAATAGTAAAAGAAAGGAATCTATATCCCATAAAGGAGGTGTCTGTAAAAGTTTGGATTCCATCAATAACACTGCTGTCTGTAATTGTTATTGATTTTTCCTTAGATAGTTTTACTCGATCTTGAAAATAGCCTGAAATTCGGCTGCTTTGAATGGCGTTAGTTGCTTTTATACTATTGCTTAAATGTAGGTATTGATATGGGATATTACTTGGGATCGTATAGCCTATACTGTCTTGTGGATGAGGGACATTGAATCTAGCTGAATCAATATGATTCCATTCAGTTATTTGATCGTTGATTATTTCATGTTGAAATTTTGCTCCCCATTCAAAGGTTTGATTGTAATTGATTAATTTCCCCTTGTGGTAGGCATTGTATACGGTGGCATCAATTCTATTCCTTGCGTGGTTTAAAAATGCACCAACTCCTCTGTTAAATGCTACTTCTCCATATTCATCACTTCCAAGATCTCTTTCTAGCTCATCTAGGCGATACTCTCCAAGAATGTCAAAATATTCCTTTTCATGGGTTTCATATATGGAAGATATAAATTTAAGTTTTAGGTTGTCATTAGGTTCATTTGATAATGATATAGCACCCATGTAGGTTTCATATTGTGTTATTTCTTGACCTTCGTAATAAACAGTAAATCGAAGTGCTTCATTGATGCTTCCCCAATTGGTTTCTCTATTGGATGGAACAATCCTGAAGTTGTTGTTGGAGTAGGTGCCAAAAAAGCTCATTTTCCAATTTTCATTTAGGTAGTAATTAAAGAAGCCTTGATAATCAACAAAACTAGGCTTGTAATCACCTTTTGTATCCAGTGAGTTTAACAGGTAAGCATTTTTTCTGAATCTAATACTAGTGTTAAAATTAAATCTTGTAGATGGTCTGTCTTGAACGTGAACATGTGTGCCCATTAAACTAGCGATAAAAGAAGAATTGAATTTTTTGGGTTCTGTGTATTCAATATCTAAAACACTTGATAGTTTATCTCCATATTTAGCATCAAATCCACCCGCAGAAAATAAAATATTACTAATCATACTTGGGTTGATAAAGCTTAACCCTTCTTGCTGACCAGATCTTGCCAAGAAAGGTCTATACACCTCAATGTCGTTAACATAGATTAAATTTTCATCAAAATTACCTCCTCTAACATTATAACCCGCAGATAATTCATTATTCTGAGAAACTCCAAATCCTAGGGCTGGTAGTAAGCCTTCAATATTTGATGAGGGTAAAGAAATAGAGGCAGCATCGATTTTGTTTATAGATTCAATAGGGGATGTGCCTTGCTCTTTATATCTGATTTCTACCTCGTCTAATGTTGGAATAGATAGTTGAATCTCTAAATCTACATGCTGTCCACTTTTTAATTTTAGTGTGGTTTTTTTGGGTAAAAATTGAACATGAGAAACTTTAATAGTTATTTTTTTATCGATTGGTACATTAAGCTCAAAACCACCATCTTTATTAGATACTGTACCAAGTCTTGTGCCTAAAATTATAATATTGGCATTTTCAACAGCACTTAAGTTGTCATCAACAATTCGTCCATAGATGGTTCCTAATTCTTGAGCAGATAAGTTGTGAATTAAAAAAAATGATATTATAAAGAAAAAATACTTCAAGAATTAGTTGTCTTTTCTTTTAAAGTCCCCATTTTTCCAAGCTTTTATGAATTGTGCCCAAGCTATTGGATTCATTAAGTTGTTTGGGGGATATTGACCAGCATAATACAATTTGCTTTGAATTTGTTGTTGTTGCCATTTAAAATTCATTGCTCCATTCATAGGAATAGCATCCATTCTATCTTTCATTTCAGCACGTTCTAAATTAGCAAGAGCTCTTCTGTAATCATCATTAGGTATTTTTGTGTTTACAAAAGCATCGGCAAATTGTTCTTTTGAAGGCCATGGATAGATAACAGCAGTTTGAAGTAAGATAGTGTCTTCATACATAAGTTGAATAAGCGAATATTTATTAGTGGTTAATGAGTCAGGTATTACAAATTGTGCTTTTTTATACCCTACGCTACTGAATTTTAAGGTGTCTCCTTTTCGAGCAACAAAAGAAAAATACCCAAAATAATCAGATGTTGTTCCCCTAGAGGTTGCTACATCAATAATACTACAATAGGGAACAGGTTTTAAGCTGTCACTTGAAATAACTACACCACTGAATTGTATTAAATCTTTAGATTTAAAATTAGTCTGGCATATTGCAGATAAAGTGAAGATTAATAATAATATGGCAATACTTATTCTCTTTAGCATAAGGGTATAAACTCTATTGTCTTCCTATTTAGTATATTCAAGACTGCTAAATTAACAAAAAGTAATTGTCGTATATTTAGCTTCATTAAAATTGATTATGAAACTACTCTCTATTTTTTTACTTATTCCCTTTTTTTCAATTGGACAAATTGTTATCACAAGTTCTGATTTACCATCAAGTGGTCAAAACTATTATTACTCAACTATTTTAAATACACTTTCATTTGATGTTAATCTAACTGGACAAAATTATACATGGGACATTTCTTCATTACAAGCTGACGCACAGGATTCTTTAATAACTGTTCCTGTTTCAAGTACACCGCTTGCGTATCAGCTTTATTTTAATAACTTTTTGCTTTATCCTGATTATTTGGCTTCTTATGCTCAACAAGGAAATGATTTGTCTTTAATGAGTACGGTTACCATAACTGATAGATATGATTATTATAAAGTATCTTCAAATTCATTTAGTATCGTTGGTTTTGGTGCAAATGTAAATGGGTTACCCACGTCAGTTAAATACGATGTTATTGATGAGCTTTTTTCATTGCCTTTAGTATATGGTATTGTTGATTCATCATCTTCCAATTACTTGTCAACTATACCATCAATTGGTAGTTATGGTCAATGGATTAATAGATATATTGAAGTAGATGGATGGGGTCAGTTAATAACACCAAACTCTTCATTTGATGTGTTAAGATTGAAAACTACATTATCTTTAAAAGATACTGTTTTTGTTGATCAGCTTAATTTAGGCACGTCTTTTAATCGACCGGTTGAAACCATATATGAGTGGTATTCTAATGGAGTTGGTCCTCCCGTTTTTTCTGTAACTGTTCAAGCTGGCGTAATTACCCAAATGAAATATCTCAATCAAATAGGAAGTTCATTGAATCAACAAGAAGATTTGCCGATTGTCCTTTATCCTAATCCTATTGTTGATGAATTGTTTATTGATGTAAATTCAATTCAAATCGAAACGATTTCTATTTGTAGTATTGATGGAAGCTTAATTAGAGAATTTAACAACCAAAATAAACTTTCTTTAAGTTTTCTTGAGAGTGGCTGTTATATTTTAAATGTAAGAACGATAAAAGGTACGTTTACTAAAAAGTTTATCAAGCTTTAAGAATAGATAATTACGCCTAAAAATAATCCTCCAATTATTAATCCAATAGTAATCCACTTTTGTTGAGGGTTATGGTATTTTTCAAAAACAAGTAGTGTGGCTATGTGAATAAGCATTCCTGTAGAAAGGGCAAGCAAAAGAGTACTCAGTTCTGCTATTTCTGATGTTTCAGAAAGATAAAAACCAAAAACAGCACCTAGGGGAGCAGTTAAAGCAAATAACAGTAATAAGGCATATCTATTCCATATGGATTTAATGTGTTGAATTAAAAAAAACATGAGAATTGCGGCAATTGGTAGTTTGTGAACTAAAATCATGGTGAAATAAACTTCTCCGATTTCATTTGCGTGGTTGTGATGGTGAGCATGGCCAATAGTTGATTCTGTTGAAATTAACGGCATTCCTTCAATAAATGAATGCAAACAAAGACCAAGCATCAACGGTAAAATTAGCTTTATTCCTGTGTGATTTTTTGGAGCGTGCACATGGCCATGTTCTATACCTTTAGAGAGTAATTCTAATACAATTTGAAGGGCAAATCCAATGACAAAAAATAATCCAACAAGGTGATTTTGTGATTCATATAATTCTGGAAGGATGTGAATAAAGATTAAAGAGAGAATAAAGGCAATTCCAAAAGGAATTACAAACTTGTTTAGGAAGCTGATTTTTTTTTGAAAAAAATCAGCTGTAATTCCTGCCAATATAACAGAAAAGAAAATAATATATAATGTTTCTGGATTCATGTCTTTTTAGCTATCAATATTAATCTGTTAGAATGGTTGGGATTGTAAGTGTCTAAATTGTAATCTCCAAAAGTATTGATTAGTTTAAAATTACTTTTTGAAAATAAGTAGGTAAAGTCCTTTAAAGTTAATAGTTGTACACTTTCTATGTAAGAATATGGTTGGTTATTATCCTTAAATTGAATCGTTTTAACCACTCTTTGGTCAATAATTGTTCTTTTGATGTAAAAAGATATTTCATCAATGGTTTTAACTTCATTTTTTATAAGTTCGTTTTTTACTTTATTGGCATTAAAGAAATCTATAATTAATAACCCCTTTTCATTAAGGTTTGTGTAACATTGTTTTAGCACCTTCAAATTGTCATCAATAGAGCTGAAATAACCAAAACTTGTAAATAGATTAAAGATGCCGTCAACTTTATGATTCAACTTAAATTCTCTCATATCTTGAACCGAAAATGAGAGCCCATGTGAAGTCGTTTTTTTAGCTTCATTAATACTTTGACTAGATAAATCTATTCCAATTACATTTTTATATATTTTACTAAGTTCTATAGAGTGTCTTCCTTTTCCACATCCTAAATCTAGAACGGAGGAATTTTCAGCTAAGTTGATATTTTTCGTTAGTTTTCTGATAAAAGCTTTTGCTTCACTATTGTCTCTATTTTTATAAAGAATGTGATAATACTTGGAGTCGAACCAACCTATAAACCAATCATTTTCTTTCATCGTTTGCAAATATAGGGTTTGATTATTGATTTTCTTGCTACTTTTAAAACGTGAAATATATATTTTATACTGCCTTATTTATTGCACTATTTTCTTCTTGCAGAAATAACGAATCTAGAAGTATTCAAACAGCAAAAGACTACTTACATATTTCTAATCATCTTTCTACAGTTGTTCCTTTTGTAATTAAAGTTTCAGAAGATTCCACATATCTTAAACAGTTGCTTTCTAATCAATCAGATACTAGCTTCAGCTGTGCCTCTTTTAATTATATTTCTGGAGATACTTCCAGTATGGAAGGACCTATAGAATTTGAAATTGATTTTTATCAGGGTTGTGTGGATAAGGATGGTATTGCAAAAGCTGGTTTGGTGTACTGTATTCTACAGCAGCCTGTTTCTAATATCGATGCGGTCTGTCAGGTGCAATTTGATGGATTTAAAATTTCAAATGATTTTTTTTGGGGAGGCTTTAATTTAACAACTAAAGATATTAATAAGTGGAAGGTGATTACAACTGATTATTCCATACAATCTGTAAAAAAACAAACTACACTTTTAGATACGCTTTTATTTTGTAAGGTTTCTTCAAATCCTTTTAATAGTCTTGATGATCAATTTATAATTTCTTCAAAAGGGTTGCTGAACCAATCAGTTGAAGGTTATTCAACAGATTTAGTAAAAATAGTAGGATGCAATTGGTTTTCTCAGGGAATTATCGAGTTGGATATTGAAGATCAAACAAAGCAAATAATAAATCTTGGTGCTGGTGATTGTGATAATGAGGCCCTACTGGAAATTGGTGCATATGATTTTGTTGTACAAATGAATTAATTCGATATAATTTTTAACCTAAATGATTATATTTGCTCAACTAATGAAAAAAAGTTAATGGACGCTTTTAATTTATACTCCCAAATGGAACGTGATGACGTTCTAATTGCATTTAAAGGGTCTATAACATCTGAGTTGCTAACCTCTGTCTTACAGATTATGGAAACAAAGATGGAAGATTTACACGAAGCCCCTAGAACAAGAAAGAAAGTTTTTAATGTTCTTGTTGAATGTTTGCAAAATCTATATCATCATATTGATGAGTTTGAAGTAGTTGGAACACCAGAAGAGATTTCTGAAAAAAAGTCAGCTATTTTTAGTATTAGTCGATCTGTTGAATCTTACAATATTGTTACCGGTAATTTTGTTTCTAAGGATAATGTTAATAATTTAACTGGTAAAATAAATAAGGTTAATGATTTAAATAGAGAGGAGTTAAAAGCATACTACAAACAAGTTCTCAATAATGGAGAGATTAGTGATAAAGGAGGCGGAGGTTTAGGTTTTATAGATATTGCTAAAAAGTCAGGCGAAAAATTAGTTTATAATATAAGAGAGATAGATGAAAACTATTCTTTTTTTACGTTAACAGTTAAAATATCACAAATTTGATTATAATGGAAGATTTAAGTTTAGAAGGTACAGCTAAAACACCAACGGTTGATTTTAAATCCGCGGGTGAATTATTAATTAAAGGTCGTTCAATTCCAGAAAACTCAATTGAGTTTTATAAACCTTTAATTGATTGGATTGCTGCTTACAGTGATAATCCAAAGGAAAATACGTTGGTAAATATTCAATTGGAGTATTTTAATACAAGTTCTTCGAAATGTATTCTTGATGTATTTAAAAAATTAGAATCTATTAGTGATAGTACTGTTTCAGTAAAATGGTACTACGAAGAAGATGATGAAGATATGCTAGAAGCTGGTGAAGATTATGAAGCTATTATTGATTTATCATTTGAGATGATTGAAGTTGAAGAGCTTTAATTGTAAAATTTTTACTTTTTTCAGGCTGTTCAATATGAGCAGCCTTTTTTTTGCTTATGGATAAAATAACGATAACTCTTGATGGACATTCTGGGTGTGGGAAAAGTACTCTTGCAAAATTAATCGCCCAAGAATTAGACTACATTTATGTAGATACAGGAGCAATGTATAGAGCTATAACTTATTATTATTTATCTAACGGATTGCTTCAAAATAATTTATTTATTGAGGGTTGGGAGAGTCATCTTGACTCAATTGTTCTTTCATTTGAAAAGCATAAAAATTACAATACTAATGTTATTTTTCTAAATGGAGAATGTGTTGAGCATAAAATAAGAACAATGCAGGTTTCTTCATTGGTTTCCTATGTTAGTAAACAAGCTATAATTAGAGAAAAGCTTGTTGATTTTCAGCGATTTATTGGGAAAAATAGTGGGGTGGTAATGGATGGTAGAGATATCGGTAGTGTAGTATTTCCGAATGCTGAGATTAAATTTTGGGTTACTGCAAGTGCTAGGGTAAGAGCTCAAAGAAGATATGAGGAAATTATTAATAGCGGACTTTCGGTAGATTTTGAAGATGTTTTACAGAACCTTAAGGATAGGGATTTTGAAGATTCTAATCGAAAAATAAGTCCACTGAAAAGACCTGAGGATTCTTATTTAGTTGATAGTTCAAATTTAACTATACAGCAAACGCTAAATTATTCAATGGATTTTATAAATTCTTATTTTGAGAAAAAAAATTGAGGTATTTTTTTGAAATAGCATACAAGGGAACAAATTATCATGGTTGGCAAAGGCAAAAAAATGCAATTTCTGTTCAGCAGGTAATTGAAGAAAAATTGACTTCACTTTATAGCGGAAAAAGTATAGGTATTACCGGTTGTGGTAGAACTGATACTGGAGTCCATGCAAGAAAGTTTTTTTTTCACGTGGATTTAGATGCAATTGATAAAAATAAGTTGATGTTTCAGCTTAACAACATGCTCCCTGTTGATATCTGTATTTTAAATATTCATTTGGTCAATGATTCTGCTCATGCCAGATTTGATGCTGATTGTAGAACCTACAGATACTATATACACACTAAAAAGGATCCTTTTGTTAATTCATCTTCCCTTTATTGCAATCAGTCAATCAATATTGAGGATATGAATAAATCTTGTGCTTTTTTTTTAGGAAATCAAGATTTCACTTCTTTTAGTAAATTACATACAGATGTTAAAACTAATTTTTGTGTAATTTCTTCAATTCAATGGAAATCATTAAAACAGGGTAGAATTGTATTTGAAATTTCTGCAAATCGATTTTTACGTAATATGGTTCGTGCTATTGTTGGTACCATGCTAGAAATTGGTACTGGAAAAATTAAACCCGAAAGTGTTGTAGATATTATTAATGCTAAAGATCGTTCATTGGCTGGTTATTCAGTTTCTGCTCATGGTTTATTTTTAGAGAATGTAAGCTATCCTTATATAAATTCCATTAATTAACTTTTACTATGAGTGATGTTACAGGAAAAACTTGGGATGGGCAATTATTTAAACGTATACTAGCGTATTCTTTTCCTCATAAAAAGTTGTTGGTTTCTGGATTGTTTATGACAGTGGTTTTAGCTGTACTTTCTTCAATACGACCATGGTTAATTGGACTAATGATTGGGGATTTTGTTACACTGGGATTAAAACAAGAGTTGTTTTATTGGACATTAATGATTGTTGGTTTTTTGGTAGTGGAATCGCTTGTTCAATTTTATTTTTCTTACACTGCAAACGAACTTGGACAGTTTGTTGTTAAAGATTTAAGAGTACAGCTATTTAAGCACATAACTAGACTTAAACTAGCGTATTTTGATAAGCATCCAATTGGAATGCTAGTTACAAGAGCAATTAGTGATATTGAAACAATTGCTGAAATTTTTTCTCAGGGAATTTTGATCATTTTTGGTGATTTGTTAAAACTTTCAGCTGTATTAGCTTTTATGTTTTACATGAATTGGGAATTAACATTAATAGTGCTTATTCCCATTCCATTACTTCTAGTTGCAACAACTATTTTTAAAAGAGTCATTAAGCGCTCTTTTCAACAAGTTAGAAATCAAGTTGCCAATTTGAATTCATTTGTTCAAGAGCATATAACTGGGATGAATATTGTTCAGATTTTTAATCGTGAGCGAAAAGAAGCTGAATTATTTCGGCAAATTAACCAAAAGCATAAACAGGCACATATAAAAGGAATTATGGCTTACTCAGTTTTTTTTCCTGTTGTGGAAATTTTAAGTGCATTATCTATTGCAATATTGATTTTATATTCTGTTAACAAGGTAGGTTTTTCTGGAGTTAGATTTGAAGAAATTATTGGAGATCTAACCGCATTTATACTTTATGTTCATCTTTTGTTTCGTCCTATTAGAATGCTTGCAGATCGTTTTAATACCCTTCAAATGGGTATGGTTGGTTCATCTAGAGTTTTTGCTGTTTTAGATACTCAAGAGGAAATTTTTCAAAACGATGATTTTAAAAAAGAAAAATTAAATGGAGATATTGTTTTTGATAATATAGGTTTCTCCTATAAAGAAGGTACAGAGGTTTTAAAAAACCTTTCTTTTAGCATCAAATCTGGTGAAACTATGGCAATTGTTGGTGCTACTGGTTCGGGGAAAACATCAATTATTAATTTATTGTGTCGGTTTTATGAATTTCAAAAAGGTAAAATTACTCTAGATGGTTTAGATTTAAGAGATTATAATATTTCTGTTTTAAGAGATAGAATTTCGGTTGTTTTACAAGATGTGTTTTTATATTCTGACAGTATATATAAGAACATTACTTTAGGAGATTCTTCTATTTCAAAACAGGATGTTATTGCTGCTGCCAAGCAAATAGGAGTGCATAAGTTTATTGAATCGCTACCGGATTCTTATCACTTTAATGTTAAGGAGCGGGGAGGGGTGCTTTCAACTGGACAACGCCAACTTCTTTCTTTTTTACGTTCATACGTATATAATCCAGATATTTTGATTTTGGATGAGGCTACTTCATCCATAGATACGGAGACTGAAGAGTTAATTCAAGAGGCTATTAAAAAAATCACATCGGGAAGAACTGCGGTTATTATCGCACATCGTCTTTCAACCATAAAAAATGCAGATCATATATTGGTTTTAGATAAAGGAGTGGTAGTTGAAACAGGAACACATGAGCAATTACTTAAAAATAAAAACTATTATAGTCAGCTATATGATGTTCAGTTTTCTAAAGATTCTTTATAGTTTATTTTTTAAATATTCGCCAGTATATGATTTTTTACACTGAATTAAGTTTTCAGGGGTACCTTCAAAAACAATTTCTCCTCCTTTTTTTCCTCCTTCAGGTCCAATGTCAATTACCCAATCGGCAGATTTTATAATTTCCGAATTGTGCTCAATTATTACTACATGATTTCCCTTATCAACTAAAGCATTTAATGCTTTTAATAGTGTTTTTATATCATGAAAATGTAAACCTGTTGTTGGTTCATCGAATATAAAAAGTGTTTTTTTTGTTGTGTTTTTCAAACCTAAAAAAGAGGCCATTTTTATTCTTTGAGACTCACCACCACTTAATGTGCTAGAAGATTGACCTAGCTGAAGGTAACCTAAGCCTACATCTTGCAGAGGTTTGATTTTATCGTGAATTTTGCTTTCAAATTTGTCTTCTTTATTGGAGAAAAAAGCAATAGATTCATTAACTGTCATATTTAAAATGTCAGTAATGTTTTTCTCTTTATATTTTACGTCTAATACTTCTTGTTTATATCTTTTGCCACCGCAACTTTCGCAAGTTAGAAGCACATCTGCCATAAATTGCATTCCTATTTTAATCGTTCCTTCTCCTTCACAATCTTCACACCTTCCACCTGGAACATTAAAGCTGAAATGTTTCGATTTAAATCCGTTTATTTTTGATAACTGTTGATTGGCAAATAATGCTCTTATTTCATCAAAAGCTTTAAGATAAGTTACTGGATTTGATCTAGAGCTTTTCCCAATTGGATTTTGATTAATGAATTCTATCTGATCTACCAAATGGATGTCACCATTAATATCAGTACAGTTTACGGGTTTTTTAATTTGAGTGTCGAGATATCTTTTAAGAAAGTTGTATAGTACATCATTTATTAAAGATGATTTACCACTACCACTAACACCAGTTATTACTGTCATAATATTTAGAGGGATTTTAACACTAATATTTTTTAAGTTATTAGCACTGGCACTATCGATAAAAAGAAAATCCTTCCATTTTCTTCTGTTTTTTGGAACTTCAATTTTAATTTTTTTGGTAAGGTATTGGGCAGTTAAACTTTGGGTTGATTTATTAAGTTCATTATTGGTTCCTTGAAAAATTATCTCACCTCCTTTGTGCCCAGCAAAAGGACCGATGTCAATAATCTCATCTGCACAACGCATAATTTCTTCTTCATGTTCAACAATAATAACTGAATTGCCAATGTCTTTGAGTTTTTTTAATACTTTGATTAATCGATTAGTATCTCTGGGATGAAGACCAATGGAGGGTTCATCGAGAATATACATGGAACCAATAAGGCTACTTCCTAAAGAAGTTGCTAAATTTATTCTTTGAGATTCACCTCCAGAAAGTGAATTGGATAATCTACTTAGTGATAAATATCCCAGCCCTACGTTGTTTAAATATTCTAATCTGTTGCTAATTTCAATAAGGATTCTACTGGCAATTTTGGAGTCATATTTATTAAGTGTCAACGTGTTAAAAAAAACTTGAGCTTCTTCAATAGAAAGGCTACAAATGTCAGTAATGGAGCTATTCCCAATTTTCACATGCTGGGCATCTTTTCGAAGTCTTGTTCCATTACAGCTTTTACAGATGGTTTTACCTCTATATCGTGAAAGCATTACCCTATATTGAATTTTATAATTCTTACGCTCTAGGTAGTTGAAAAAAGAATGTAACCCATGAAAATTTTCATTGCCATTCCAAAGTAGGTTATATTGATCTTTGGTTAGTTGGTTAATTGGTTGATGAATGGGAAGTTCATTGTCTTGAACATTGCCAATTAAATCATTTTTCCATTTGCTCATTTTTTCACCTCTCCAACAAGCAATAGCGTTTTCGTAAATTGATAAATTTTGATTTGGAATAACTAAATTTTCATCAATACCCATTACTTTTCCATAACCTTCACATGTTGGGCACGCACCAATTGGGTTGTTAAAGGAAAAGAAATCAACACTTGGCTCCTCATAGGTGACTCCATTTTCTTCAAATTTATTTGTGAGCAGGTAGTTACTAATTTTTTTTTCGAATACAACTAATTGGCATATTCCATTTCCTTCATTAAATGCAGCAGTTGAAGATTCTATTATCCTAGATTCATTCTCTTTGCTCATTGAACAGGTTATTCGGTCGATAATTAGAAATGTATTTTTTAGTGCATTTTTTTCTTCTAAAGAGGGATCTTCAATAGAAATTATTTTTCCATTTATGAAGAGTTTGTTAAACCCTTGATCTTTGTAAATTTTTAATTGTTCTTTATTGCTTCTTCCTTTTGGAATGGTAAATGGACATGTAATTAAAGCTTTGGTTTGTTCTGGGTACTTACTTAAAATTGAAAGCGAGTCTTCAGGATTGTCTTTTTTTATTTCTTTTCCTGTAAAAGGGGATATTGTTTTGCCTATTCTAGCATAGAGAAGTTTTAGATAGTCGTAAATTTCTGTGCTTGTTCCTACAGTACTTCTTGGATTGGAAGTGTTTACTTTTTGTTCAATAGCAATTGCTGGAGAAATGCCTTTTATTTGATCAACATCAGGCTTGTCAAGTCTTCCAAGAAATAGCCTTGCATATGCACTAAGGCTCTCAACATATCTACGTTGTCCTTCAGCATATAATGTGTCAAATGCCAATGATGATTTTCCAGATCCAGAAACTCCGGTTACTACCGTAAGTTTATTTCTTTGAATAGCTAAATCAATATTTTTTAGATTATGTACTCTAGCACCTTTAATTATTATATGAGATTCTGTGCTTATTTCACCCATGTTTTTTCATTCTGTTTTGTCGTCTGCATACTTGTTCTTCTTCTTACAACGAGCTTCTATTTTTTTTGCTTTTAAACTCATATAGTATCTCATATTACCTAATAAAAAATTGTAATCTGTAGCTTGATCAAAAGTTAAATTACCTTTTAAATAATCTTGTTCAATCCATCTTTCCATTGTACTTATGTTAGAGAGATTTTTCTTTATGTTTTCACTGAAATACATTTGTTTTTTAGTTACACAGCTACATAAAGTTAATCCTATTAATATTACTTTTTTCATCTTATTAGTTTAAAGAATACTATCTATTTCTCAAAAAATGCTAAAATAAGTTAAAATATAGAACAGTTTTAGTCTGTTTTTTTATATTTGATTCAGAAAAAATAACCACAGCTAGGAAACCTTTTGTAGTTAATTAACGTCTATATAAGGAATCTTAACAAAAAATATTGCCTATAGAACACATCTACGCTTAATTTAATTAACACAAGTCTTTCCTAAAGACTATTAAAAGTAGATGCTATGGCAAACAATCACCTAGCGGACAAACAATTGGTTCGTAATTACCTTGATGGAAACGATTATTCATTTGAAGTCTTATTAAAAAGGCACCAAGATCGTGTTTTTAATTATATCAATAAATTGGTTAAAGATTCAGATGTAGCAAATGATATTTTTCAGGACACGTTTATAAAAGTTATTTCTACCTTAAAAAGAGGAATGTACAATGAGGAAGGAAAGTTTCTTCCTTGGGTTATGAGAATAGCTCATAATTTAGTGATAGATTATTTTAGAAATTCTTCTAAAATGCCTGTTGTTGGTAGAAAAAATTCTTCTGAAAATGATGAATTTGATATTTTTCAAATTCTAAAGCTTGAAGATTGCACTGTTGAAGATGAAATTGTAGAACAGCAAATTTTTAATGATGTAAGGTCACTTGTTGAATTACTGCCTTTAGAGCAAAGAGAAGTGGTGAAAATGCGACATTTTATGGGAATGAGTTTTAAAGATATTGCAGATTCTAGCGGAGTGAGCATTAATACCGCACTGGGAAGAATGAGGTATGCTTTAATCAATTTAAGAAAAATGATTAAGGAACACGACATTATGCTTACTGCTTCTTAAAATCATTTTTCTTTTTATGCAATAATTGGTTTAAAAGTTCGTTTTAATAGGCATAAAACCAATATTTATGTGCCTATGCCAAAAACATCTACTCGTTACAATTCAGATGAATTTGTACTAAAAAACCAAAAAAACACTACCCGTTTAAAAACACATACCATAACAAGCATTTTGAATTTTTCAAAATCATTTAAGGTAGAATCAATTTCTGATAACTCTAACGTAGAGTATAATCTAAATTAAGAACTTAAGGAGTGCTTTGTTAAGCGCTCCTTTTTATTTAAAACTGTCAGATACAATCAGTTCTTTGGTGCCATGTGACCATTGGTAGAACCCTTCTTTTGACTTTATCCCAAGCTTTCCAGCAGTAACCATATTTACTAATAAAGGACATGGAGCGTATTTGGGATTACCAAATCCATCTTGTAGAACTCTTAATATAGCTAGACATACGTCTAAGCCAATAAAGTCTGCTAATTGAAGTGGCCCCATTGGATGAGCCATTCCGAGCTTCATTACAGTGTCTATTTCTTCTACACCAGCAACTCCTTCATAAAGAGTGATTATAGCTTCGTTAATCATAGGCATTAAAATCTTGTTGGCAACAAACCCAGGATAGTCATTAACTTCTACAGGAACCTTACCTAGGTTTTTTGATAATGACATGATTTTCTCAAGTACTTCTGCACTAGTAGAATATCCTTTTATTACTTCTACAAGCTTCATTACCGGAACTGGGTTCATAAAATGCATTCCAATCACCTTTTCAGGTCGATTTGTTGCAGAAGCTATTTTTGTGATTGAAATAGATGAAGTGTTGGTAGAAAGAATGGTTTTTTCAGGACACAACTCATCAAGTTGCTTAAAAATTTTAATTTTTAAGTCAGTGTTTTCTGTTGCTGCTTCAACAACAAGGTCTGCATCCTTAACTCCTTCTTCAATGGATGTTACTGTAGATAGGTTATTTAGTGTTGCTGTTTTGTCGCTTTCGGATATTTTTTCTTTGGCAACCATTCTATCAAGGTTCTTAGAAATTGTTTTCACTGCTTTTTCTAGAGCTTCAGCAGAGATGTCAACAAGGTTAACATTGAAATTATTTTGTGCAAAAACATGAGCAATACCATTTCCCATTGTTCCTGCTCCTATTACGGTAATGTTATTCATTTTAAATTTATTTTTTAGCAAATATACTATTTGAGATTATCTATTTTCCAGAACCTTTGCAAATAATGATAAGAGTGTAAAACATGATTTTAATATCTAATGAGATAGACATGTTTTCAACATAAAGAACGTCATATTTAAGCCTGTCAATCATTTGATCAACATTTTCAGCATAACCATATTTCACTTGTCCCCAGCTTGTTATTCCAGGTCTAACTTTCTCAAGATGTTTGTAGTGAGGAGCTCTCTCTTTAATTTTGTCTATATAAAATTGTCTTTCTGGTCTAGGTCCAACAATAGACATTTCTCCTTTTAGTACGTTAATGAACTGAGGAATTTCGTCTAATCTTGTTTTTCGCATAATTTTCCCAACTTTAGTAATTCTTAAATCGGTTGAACTAGACAGTTGTGGACCATCCTTTTCGGCATTTTGCACCATGGACCTGAACTTATAAATATTAAATCGTTTTCTTAGTCTTCCTACTCTTTCTTGCTTGTAAAGAATTGGACCTCTAGAAGAGTACCAAACGGTAAGGGCAAGAATAATACAAACAGGGAATAAAACGATTAGTGCAAGTATTGATATTACAATGTCCATTAATCTTTTAATAGACTTTTGCCAAGCGGGCATAATCTCAGGGTTTACCTCAATTAATGGAGCTCCAAAAATTGCCGTCATTTTAACCGAACCAGTTAAAATGTTATACATGTCTGGAATAACTTTTATACGAACATTTAAATCACTTAGGTCATTAATGATTTTGTTGATGCTTTCATGTTCTGATGCTTCTACTGCAATGATAACCTCTTCAATTTCTTGCTTAGAAATGGTATTTTTTAGATTTTGATAATTTCCGTAGTTTGTAATAGGTGCCTTGTTAAGAGATCTATCTACACCATTGGTACTTAAAAAGCCTTTAAATAGATATCCAGGGGAATTTCTTATGGCTTCAATTTCTTTATAGATTTTCAGCGCTTTTTCATTCCCGCCAATAATAAGTGTATTAAATCCAATTTCTCTTCTATGAATTCTTTTTACGGTAGATGATGTGAGGAAAAATCTTGGGATGAGCGTAAAACTCGTATGAACTAGAATCAGAAAGCCAAATAGGTTGTAGTAATCTTGGTAAGAACGAATTTCATCATCGAGAATTAAAATAAAGAATATGATTAGGTTGCCAATAAAAGAGGTTAATGCTGTTTGACCAATTTCTTTTATTCTGTGTTTTTTGTAAACATTTTTATAGTTACCTGTAGAAGAATATAGTAGGAGCCAAAAAAAAGGTATTACCATGAGCCCTAAAAAAAAGTTGTTGTCCATAACAAATTCAGAAGACTCAATAACGGTTTTTCTAAAGTAATAAAAACATATCCAGGAGATAACAGCCGTACTGAAATCTGAACTCATATATTTTATAGAAAGTATTCTTCTGTTTTTCATCAATTTCTATAAATCACTTTAATGTTGTCTAATCGAACTTCGATATTGTCTAATTGGGTAGGGTTTTGTATTGAAAAATAGATATCAAAAGCACTTGAGCTTGGATAAAAATTGGTGACGTCAGAAAGGTATAAATAGGTTTTGTTCCATTGCATTTCTCCTAAGTTATCAGTAGTGGGATTTAAGGTAATAAGAGGTTCATTTAAATAAGGTGTGGTTGCATTTTTATGTAGAATACCCACGATAAAAGGATGGTTGCATTTGTAATGCATTTCTAAATAGCATGGAATATTGGTATTGGTAGGAAAAACATTGAAATTTAATTCGTCAGTTCTTAATTCGCAAAGAAAGTTAGAAGAGCTTAAGCTTATTGCTCCCGCATCACCTTCAATTAGTTCATCTATGGGGCTGTCAATAATATAAATGGTGGTATCGCTAAATGGAGTAGCTTCAAATTTTGCTGAAGGATCTTCAAAATCTTCAATCCAGATGTATAAATTGTCTTCATATTCAACTACTGGATTTATTTCAATTATACTATCAGGTATTAGGTTTATGTTTTGAGTGTAGGAAGTATAAAAACTATACTTTTCTCTGTCTCCTGAAATGCCGTTTTTTTTAATTCCTGCATATATTTTCAGCTCATGCTCACCATCATATATCAAAGGGATTTTTTCTGCAGGAAGCTCATAAATTCCTTCCAAATTACCATCAACATAAACCCATGCGTCAACTATAGCATGTTTGGATGTACCTTCATTGCTATTGTTAATTTGAAGTTCTATAGCATCTATTCGTATAAAAGATGGAATCCTTTCAGGTGGATCAATAATTGAGCACCTAGAGAAAACACATAGAATAAATATTAAGGTGGTTATGCGCATTATCCGATAAAATCAAACGTAAAATTAGAATTATTATTGCACCAAGATATAGATTTGATGCACATTTTAGATTTGCTTTTTATTGGGGTTGGTTTTTGCAATTTTAGTTGATATTTCTGTGGCTATAGCTAATGCTTGTTGTGCAGCGTACAAGTCGACAACTGGATTGTTATTGGTGTTTATTGATTCTATAAATGATTTCAGCTCTTCCTTGATTGCATTTTCTTCTGTTGGGGCATCTTCTTTTATCATGTTTAATTGTTTTTTTCCATTTTTTCCAAGGTCAATAATGGGAGCAAAGGGGTTGTTCTCAATATGGTCAGATAAATTGATTACCTCAAAATTCTTTTTTAGAAAATCAACTGCTACGTAGGCGTTGTTTTGAAAAAATCTTGATTTACGCATGTTTTTCATTGAAAATCTACTTGCTGTAAGGTTGGCTACACAACCATTAGAAAACTCTATTCTTGCATTAGCAATATCAGGATTTTCACTTACAATGCAAACGCCACTTGCGTGTATGCTGTTAACAGGACTTTTCACTACACTAAGAATAATGTCTATATCGTGTATCATTAAATCTAAAACAACAGAAACATCAGTTCCTCTAGGGTTAAATTGAGCTAATCGGTGAGTTTCAATAAACATAGGGCTGTTTATGTGCTTGAAAGCTCTTTTAAAGGCTGGATTAAATCTTTCTACGTGACCTACTTGTACTTTTGTTCCTGCTTCTTCAGCTAGTTTAATAAGCGCTTTGGATTCTTCTAAAGTTTGAGTGACAGGTTTTTCAATAAATACATGTTTGGTTGCTTGAAGTGCTTTTTTAGCGCATTCAAAGTGAGCAGAAGTAGGAGTTACAATATCTATTATGTCTGAATCTTCAATTAGGTTATCTAAAGATGCGTAAGCTTTAATTCCAGATGATTTGGAAAATTCTTCTCTTATTTTAGGGTCAGAATCGTAAAAACCAACAAGGTTAGTGAAGTCTACATCGTTTAAAATGTTAAGGTGAATTTTTCCAAGATGACCTGCGCCAAGAACTCCAGTTTTAAGCATAATATATGTTAGAATTTTTACAAAAATACTATTCCTTTTAAGTGTCTTTTTCCCCTTTGAATCAATTTATTAACACCAAATGTTGGGAATATTATTGAGTATGTCTTTGATTATACCTTTTCTCTTGTTTCATTTGTATTGATGTATGATAATTTTAGATATCAAGGGTTAAGAGCTAAGCTTATTGAAAAACTTAAAAAGAAAGGCATTTCTGATGATAATGTTCTTAGGGTGATGAATGTTATTCCTAGACATATGTTTTTTGATAAAGCTTTTCACGACAAATTTGCTTATGAAGATATTGCCTTCCCAATTGGGGAGGGTCAAACCATAAGCCAACCTTATACTGTTGCTTTTCAAACTTCGTTGCTTGAAGTGAAAAAAAGAGATAAAATTTTAGAAATAGGCACAGGTTGTGGGTATCAGACAGCTGTGCTATGTGAGTTGGAGGCTAGGGTTTTCACTATTGAAAGACAACGTTTGCTTTTTCAGCAATCTGATCGATTGCTAAGAGCTATGGGATATAGAGCAAAAACATTTTTTGGAGATGGATTTAAAGGTAAAGAGGTTTTTGCTCCCTTTGATGGAATTATTGTTACTTGTGGTGCTCCTTTTGTGCCAGAAGCGTTAAAGTATCAGCTTAAAATTAACGGTAGAATGGTGATTCCTGTTGGTGGGTCAGATGCACAACAAATGAAGCTTATTGTACGTTTAGATAAAGATAATTTTTCTGAAAATGATTATGGCGAGTTTAGCTTTGTACCTATGTTAAAAGACAAGTCTAAATAGTTTATTATCAGTAAATTAAATTAGTTTAATTAAATAAATAGTTAAAATGAAAAATAGTCACTTCACACTGGTTTTTTTATTGTTTAGTTTTGTTTGTTTTTCGCAAGATGATGCTGTGTTGTCTGATGAAAAAAAGATGAATGTGATGCTAGAATCACAGTTTTATCCAAGATTGAATTCTGGTGTTTTTGAGCCTAATATTAAGGCTAGATTTTTATTTTCCGATGAGCATATTCTGCGAAGTAATTTTACCATGAGCTATCAAAATAACACCCGTGAAATTTTGGAATTAAATGGTAATGGTGTGGGTTCTGTAGAAACTCTAAATCAGGATTTACTTATGTCCTTGGGATATGAATATCTATTTAAAGGAAATAAGCTTCGTCCTTATTTAGGTTTTGAACTTCTATTTGGATTGGGTAAAAATGAGGTGTATGGATCTAGAACAGATTCTTTGATTTTTGTAGCCGATTTTAATTACAGCTCTAAAGTTTCTTCTTCTCATATTGGAATGGGTGTTTTCTCTGGTTTTGATGTTGAAATTGTCGATGGTTTATACTTGGGTACTGAGATAGGTTTGCAATGGTTATCTACTAAATATTCTAGAGGAGAATTTAAACAGATGGACGCTAGCTCTACTACAGATCCTGAAATAATCACCTCTATTCCTGAGTATAAAGAGTCCTTTTTTGGTTCATCTGGAGTTGGGGTTGTACGTGTTGGTTGGAGATTTTAGAATTTAACACTTAAAATCTTGTTATCAGCTTTGACTTTTATTCTTTTTAGTTGCTTAAATTTCAATTAAATATATGCTAATATTTGCTATAAAATCCTTCATTAATTAACATTTAGTCGTTTAAAAAGGTTCCTTTGTTTGGTTAAAACGCTTGTTCATATTTAATATACTTGTTTAAACATAAAATTTACAATTATGAAAACTAAAGTAATTTTACTAGCATTATTTGTTGGTTTTGGATCAATTATTAATGCTCAAGATGACAATGTGTTAACCAATAAAAACGGGGCTGCTATTCTTCCAGCTGCAGGAGATTGGGGATTAGGCTTTGACGCTGCTCCGATTCTTAATTATGCGGGAAATATGCTCAATGGTAGCACAATGAATTCTATGGGCGCTGCTTTTGACAACAGTGATTTTGCAATTTCTGGAAAGTATTTTAATGATGCAACTACTGCTTACAGGGCTTCTTTACGTATAGGAATGGGCTCAATGTCTATGGATCAATTGTATGGTGGTGCTAATGGTGATTCTTTAACTAATACTACTTCGATGTCTTCAAATGCCATTGTTTTAGGTGGTGGTATAGAAAAAAGAAGAGGTCATGGTAGGCTTCAAGGTTACTATGGAGGTGAGATGCTAATTGGTTTAGGCGGCTCTAAAGACTCCTATACTTATGCTGAAGCGCTTTCTGATAATAACCCTTTTTCAAGAACTATGGAAGAAGATTATGGTTCTTCCTTTGGAATTGGTGTTAGAGGGATTATTGGTGTAGAATATTTTATTTTGCCTAAGATTTCTTTAGGAGCTGAGTACGGCTGGGGCTTAACTTTTGCTTCAATAGGACAAGGTTCAACTACTACTGAGTCTTGGAATGGTACTGCTGCAGTTACAACTACTACAAATACTGGTGGCGGTTCAATTTTCGGTATAGATACAGATAATAATGGTGGAGCTATTCGATTAATGTTTCATTTCTAATTTGTTAACTTAATATTATTAAAGCCTGCTTATGCAGGCTTTTTTTATGCTTTTGTATTTTAGAATCTTTTATTAAGTAAAAAAGTATATATTTGCACCGCATTTAGCATAACAATAACTAAAATAGTGTTGGACATGTATTTAGATTCAAAAAAGAAAAAAGAAATTTTTAAAAAGCACGGTAAGGGGGAGTCCGATACCGGCACAGCGGAAGGTCAAATTGCATTATTTTCTCATAGAATTAAGCATTTAACTAATCATCTAAAAAGTAATAAAAAAGACTATAATACTCAGAGAGCATTGGTTCTTTTAGTTGGTAAAAGAAGAAATCAGCTAGATTACTTAAAGGCAAAAGATATTGAAAGATATAGAGCTATTATTAAGAAGCTTAATATCAGAAGATAATTGAAAAATTAACGTATTGGAGGGGACTATTGCGCAAGCGTAATAGTCCTTTTTTTGTATAAACTGAACGTAATAAAATAGAAACAAATAATAAGATGAATATAGTAAACCAAACAATTAACTTAGGTGGTGGAAAAGAAATTTCCATCGAGACGGGTAAGTTAGCAAAGCAGGCAGATGGGTCTGTAGTAGTTCGTATGGGTGATACCATGATTTTGGCAACAGCTGTTGCTAATGTAGATGTTAGAGACGGTGTGGATTTTATGCCACTTACTGTTGATTACAGAGAAAAATTTGCATCAACAGGAAAATTTCCTGGTGGATTTCTAAAAAGAGAGGCTAGACCTTCTGATGAAGAGATACTAACTATGAGATTAGTGGATAGAGCTTTAAGACCACTTTTCCCAGATGATTACCATGCGGAAACTCAGGTAATGTTACAACTAATGTCTTCAGATAAAGAAAATATGCCTGATGCATTGGCATGTTTAGCGGCATCTGCAGCATTAGCAGTTTCTGATATTCCTTTTAATGGTCCTGTATCTGAAGTGAGAATAGCTAGAAAAGATGGTAACTTTTTGGTTAATCCAACTTTTGATGAGCTAAAAGGTGCTGAGTTGGATATGATGGTTGCTGGTACATTAGAAAGTATTGTTATGGTTGAAGGCGAAATGGATGAAGTTTCAGAAGCAGAAATGTTAGATGCCATCAAACAAGCTCATGCTGTTATTAAGGTACAGTGTCAGATGCAACTAGACTTAGCTGCTCAGGTGGAAAAAGCAAACCCTAAGAGAGAATATTGTCATGAAACTCATAATGAAGAATTAAGAGAGAAGATTCACGCATTTTCTTACCAAAGATGTTATGATATTGCTAAGCAAGGATTAGCAGATAAACACAAAAGAGCTGAACTTTTTGGTGCTGTTAAGGAGGATTTTAAGGCTACTTTATCTGAAGAAGAAATCACTGAAAATGGATTTTTGATAAGTGCTTACTTTAAAGCTGCTCAAAAGGAAGCTGTTCGTAGAGTAGTATTGGATGAAAAAATCAGATTAGACGGTAGAAAAACAACTGAAATTAGACCGATATGGTCTGAGGTAAGTTACTTGCCTGGTTATGTTCATGGTTCTGCTTTATTTACTAGAGGAGAAACACAATCATTGACTACACTTACTTTGGGAAGTACTCAGGATGTTCAGCGTAAAGATGGTGCTCTTGCAGAAGATGATTTAGATTTCTTATTACATTATAATTTCCCTCCTTTTTCTACTGGTGAAGCAAGGATGAAATTTAGTGTTTCTAGAAGAGAGGTTGGGCATGGAAATTTAGCCTTAAGAGCGCTTAAGCCTATGATTCCTGGAAAACCTGAAAATCCATATACTATTCGTTTAGTTTCTGAAATTCTAGAATCTAATGGTTCTTCTTCTATGGCTACTGTTTGTGCTGGTACATTGGCACTTTTAGATGGTGGTGTTAAAATGAAAAGACCGGTTTCAGGAATTGCAATGGGGTTAATTACCGACAATGCTGGTAAATACGCTGTTCTTTCAGATATACTAGGTGATGAAGATCATCTTGGTGATATGGACTTTAAAGTAACTGGTACTGAAAAAGGAATTACTGCTTGCCAGATGGATATCAAAATTGATGGTTTGGATTACAATATGCTTGAACAAGCGTTAAATCAAGCTAAAGATGGAAGAATGCACATTTTAGGAGAGATGATGAAAACAATATCTGCTCCTAGAGAAGATTATAAGCCACATGTTCCTAGAATTGAAAACATTTCTGTTCCTGAAGATTGTATTGGTGGAATTATTGGAAAAGGTGGTGAAACCATTCAAACTATTCAATCAGAAACTAATACGACAATTGGTATTGGTGATCCTGAAGATGGAATGGCAAATGTTGAAATTTTCGCTGAAGATGGTGAGGGTATGAAAGAAGCACTAAAAAGAATCAATCTTATAGCTTATCCTCCTGTAGCAGAAGTAGGAGAAACGTATGCTGGAAAAGTGAAAAACATTGTTGCTTTTGGAGCATTTTTAGAAATTCTGCCTGGAACAGATGCTCTTTTACATATTTCTGAAATTGCTCATGAAAGGGTAGAGAAAGTAGAAGATTACATTAAGCAAGGTGAGGTATTTGACGTTAAGGTAATTGGTAAAGATCCTAAAAATGGAAAATTGAAAATTTCTAGAAGGGCTTTATTGCCAAAACCTGAGGCTAAATCTCAACCTCAGCCAGAAGAAAATTAATGATATTGGCACTATAATTTAAAGGGCTGCAACGTGTGGCCCTTTTTTTTATTGTAAATTAAGGCCAATAAATGAAACCTCTTCACTTAGTATTGCGTTATGTGTTGAGTTATCTATCCCCATAAAAGACTATGAGACAGCTAAAAATAACCAAACAGGTAACGAATCGTGAAACCGCTTCGTTAGATAAATATCTTCAGGAAATAGGTCGTGTAGACCTTATTACTGCTGAGGAAGAAGTAGAATTAGCCAAAAGAATTAAAACTGGCGATCAGGATGCTCTAGAGCGGATGGTGAAGGCCAATCTTCGATTTGTGGTATCGGTTTCTAAGCAGTACCAAAATCAAGGGCTAACATTACCAGATTTAATTAATGAAGGTAATCTAGGATTAATAAAAGCGGCTCAACGTTTTGATGAAACTAGAGGTTTTAAATTTATTTCTTATGCCGTTTGGTGGATTCGTCAGAGCATACTACAGGCATTAGCTGAGCAATCTAGAATTGTTCGTCTTCCTTTAAATAAGATTGGTTCAATTAATAAAATTAACCGTGCTTTTTCTGATTTGGAACAAAAGTTTGGTCGACCACCAACACCTGAGGAAATAGCTGAATCTTTAGATGTTACCATTGCTGAGGTTAAGCAATCTATTGAGAACAGTGGAAGGCACTTGTCTATGGATGCTCCCCTTAAGGATACGGAAGATAGTAGTAATATGTATGAGGTATTAACTTCAGACTCTTCTCCTAAACCAGACAAGGAGCTGATGAACGAATCGTTAAGAAAAGAGATTGAACGCTCTTTATCTACCTTAACTTTAAGAGAGGCAGATGTTATTCGTTTGTATTTTGGATTGAGTGGTTCTCATCCTATGACATTGGAAGAAATTGGAGAGCGATTTGATTTAACTAGAGAGAGGGTTCGTCAAATTAAAGAAAAATCTATTCGTAGGTTAAAGCATACTTCTCGAAGTAAAATGCTAAAAGCCTATCTTGGTTAATAAGATTACTAAAAATTAAGTCTCGTTTTGCGAGACTTTTTTTTTCTTTGTATAAAAATCAACTATGGCTCACCTAATTGCTCCTTCATTATTGGCTTCAGACTTTGCTAATCTTCAACAAGAATGTGAAATGCTTAACAATAGTGAGGCAGATTGGTTTCATTTAGATGTTATGGATGGGCTTTTTGTTCCTAATATTTCTTTTGGTATTCCTGTTATTAAAGCCATTAACAAGCATACCTTAAAGCCATTAGATGTTCATTTGATGATTGAAAAACCAGAAAGATACATTTCTGAATTTAAGGATGCTGGTGCAAATATTTTAACGGTTCATTACGAAGCTTCTACCCATTTACATAGAACTCTTCAGGCTATTAAGGCAGAAGGGATGAAAGCTGGTGTTGCGCTTAATCCGCACACTAGTGTAGATTTATTAATGCCTGTAATTGAAGAGGTAGATTTAGTTTGCTTAATGTCTGTTAATCCTGGTTTTGGAGGGCAGAAGTTTATCGAAGGTACTTACAGAAAAGTATCAAAGCTTAAAGAGTTAATTACAAAAGCTAATGTTTCTACCAAAATTGAAATTGATGGTGGAGTGACATCCGCTAATGCAAAGGATTTAATTGAATGTGGTGCGGATGTTTTAGTTGCTGGTAGCTTTGTTTTTAAATCAGATAATCCTGCAGGTACTATTTCAGAATTAAAAAATAGTTAACCTATCCGTTAACGTAATCTTGTAGGTAAGAAAAATAGGAGGTAAGCTTTCCATTCTTTGTTTGAGATGCTCTATCAATAATATGTTGAGGGTCATTACCTCTTAATGGGTTAAGTACGTGTTCTATGAACATCTCGCCAAAATCTACTGAAGCGTCTTTTGGAAGCTCGCAAGGTAAGTTGTCTACTGCCATTACTCCAATGCTGTTTTTAGCATAAAAATCATCTTCTTTCTCTGTAGAAGGGTTATATCCATACAATGGATCTGCAATGGTCGATGGCCGAATTGTGCTTGCTACAGCGCAGTCAATATCGCAAGATACATCTGCAACAACAGATATTTTCCATTCGTTATTTTTGGCATCTTCCCTTGAAAAAATAAAAGGTGCCCTGCTATCCCAGTAATGACAGGCAATGTACATGTCTGCAACCTTTGCGTATTTTAGAAAATCAGACTCGTAGTCTTTAGGGTCGTTAAAAAATTCTTTTTTGTTAAAGTTAGCACCATCTTTTCTTTTGTTGTAATCACCAACTTTAAGTTGAGTAAATACTGGATGATCATAATTATTCGATAAAAATTCTTCAGGGCTAACCTGTTTCATTCCCATTTTATGGATGATTTCTAGGGCTCCTCCACCAACTCTTCCACTTCCAGTTAGTACCAACTTAAAATTTGATGGAAGCTTAATGTTTTGTAGCTGATCTTCCATTTCGGTTCTGTCCTCGCAAGAATTAGCTCTTTTAAGAGAGTATAAGCCATGTTTAAGGCCGTAAGCAAGAAATCCATTGTAGCAGCCTACAATTCCCGCATATCTACCAAATGCGATTAATCGCTGGCCTTTTTCATTGGTAATTACTTCCCAGTCAATTAGCTGGATGTTTTTTTCAAGAATAGCTCTGAGTAAATCTCTGTTGTAGGGTTGTTCTTTAAACGTGTGTGAGAAAAAAAGGTATTTTTTTCCTGAAATAAGCTCGTTTATAGGTACTTCTTTTACACCAATTAGTACATCACAGTCTTGTACAGAATCTACAACTGGAACTCCAAGTGCTTGATATTGCTCATCTTTAAATTTTCTGATTTCGCTTTTTTGAACAGCTATTTCTACATCTTGGTAGTTGTCCATTATAAATCTACATTGCTCTGGAGTTAGTGCAACTCTTTTATCTGGTGGGGTTTTCCCTTCACGAATAATTCCAAGCTTAAGCATAAAAACTAAATTTTCGCAAATATAACTTTAAACAGTAAAATATCATCTAACGATTTAGTAACTTTGTTTTTTCTTGTTTGGGGCCGATTTTGGATTTGACAGCAAGAGAAATTGTTATGTAAGCATGCCGAGTATTGTGAATGATCTCGTAAAAAACAATTCTCAAGTCTATAAACGACAACAACAACTACGCGCTTGCAGCTTAATCACTAGGTGATTACGCCTAATCCCGCTGATAAGATCGGCCGGACAAGCTGCCCAGCTAGGGTTACCCGTTTAGCGGCCTTAGTAATTGGGTATCGTTGGTCTAAACTAAGTGATGTAAGGTCTTGATGCATCAACGAAAATTTAAAAGACTAAGTGGTAAGTGGGGTGTTTGTGCTCAGCTTACTATCGAAAATCAATTGCAAAATAAGCATGTAGAAAGCCTAATGGTTCCTTGTTTGGACGAGGGTTCGAAACCCTCCGGCTCCACCTTGTGGGACAGTTTCAATTTTTTCGAAAACTGTCCCTTATTTTTTTCTTCTAAGTTCTTGTCTATCTGTAAGATATATCTAAGTGCATCGTTGATTCTTGGTGTTCGACATTTTTTTCCGTCAAATTGTAGTTTTTCTGGAAAAATCGAACTTATAATTTCCTGTTTTTGAGCTACAGTTGATTTATCATACAGTCTTTTAATGATAGTTAACTCATCAAATCCCATTTTAAGCCAGTTCTTGAATTCTGCATCTTTAATATCACTTTCTCCAATTTTTAATTCAAGCTTTTGTTTTGTTTCTGAGTATCGAATCATTGTATTTTCATAATTATCATATTCAATCTTTCCATCTACAAGCAAATCCTGAAGTTTAGATATTCTATCCTTAATTTTTTTTAATTCAATCTTTGATTTATTTAGATTTTTCTTATCATCTTTTTCTGTTGTATTTAAAATAGATTTTACAAATTCTGTGTAAAGTGTTTTGGTTGGTTTAGTGAATTTAAAATCATTTAGTATTTCAT
>PAZE01000053.1 GCA_002716065.1 Crocinitomicaceae bacterium
GAAGAAAGTTCAGTAGTTGCAGCTGCTGCCAAATCAGCTACTTTCTGGATGGAAAGAGGGGGCTTTAAAGCAGAAGTCATATCTACCACTAAAATAGGTCACGTACATTTTGCCTGGTATGGAGAGTACCCCACTTTAGTTGATTTTTTCAATTCAATTAAAGAAAAGTTTTATGAAGGAACTCAAGAGCTAACAGCCAATATGAGAGCTAGAGGAGGAGGTATTAAAGATATTCAACTCATAAATAAAACAGATTTAGAACCCAATTACTATCAAATAATGGCAAAATTTGAGACGTGCGAAGCAATGGGAGCTAATTTTATCAATAGTTTATTGGAAGAGTTTTCAAAAATACTTCAAAGAGAATTGGCTGAAAGTAAACTTTCAAAGCTGACAAAAGAATTCTTATTATCATGTGTATTCTAAGTAATTATACCCCAGAATGTATTGTTAGATCTGAGGTTAGCTGTCCGATTGAAGAACTTACTGAAGGTACTAACCTATCCGCAGAAGAATTTGCCAAAAAATTTGAACAAGCCATTCATGTTGCAAGAATTGAACCCTACAGAGCAACAACTCACAATAAAGGAATATTTAATGGAATAGATGCTGTGGTAATAGCTACAGGAAATGATTTTCGAGCAATTGAGGCATGTGGACACACCTACGCTTCTAGAAATGGCTCATACAGTAGCTTAACAGATGTTGAAATAAATGATGGTATTTTTAAATTCTGGATTGAAGTCCCTTTAGCTCTAGGAACTATTGGCGGGTTAACTTCCTTACACCCAATGGTTAAATTTGCTCATAAGTTACTAGGAAATCCAGATTCAAAACAGCTAATGAAAATTATTGCTTCTGCTGGCCTTGCTCAGAACTTTGGTGCCATTCGATCATTAGTTACCACTGGAATTCAAAAAGGACACATGAAAATGCATCTACTAAATATTCTTAATCAATTGGGAGCAAACGAAAAGGAACGTAATGAGATTAAAACTTTCTTTGAGAATAAAGTTGTATCACATCAAGCTGTTGTTAATCAGTTTTGCAAAATTAGAGGCATATCTCAAAAAGACCTAACCAATAAGTAAATTGAAAAAGTTCTACGCTAACGGTAAACTTCTCATTACGGGAGAATATCTAGTACTTGATGGTGCTAAATCCCTAGCGGTTCCCACTCGCAAAGGGCAATCGTTAAATTTTCAAGAAAAAAAGGGGCAAACACTATCTTGGAAAAGTCTCGATAGCAATGGTGAAATATGGTTTGAAGCTATGTTTTCAAGTGAAAATTTCAATGTTTTAGAATCATCAAATACCACTACTGCAAATTTTCTTCAACAACTTTTGATTAACGCAAAAGAAATTAAAAAACCTTCGATCAACTTTTCTGGAGAGGTTACTACCAAATTAGATTTTCCAAGAAATTGGGGTTTTGGATCTAGCTCCACACTTATAAGCTGTGTAGCCCAATGGTTTATTATTGATCCTTTTAAATTACATTTTTCAATAAGCAATGGTAGTGGATATGATATAGCATGTGCTAACTCAAATAGCGCTATATCCTATACACTAACCAATAAAAAAGCTTCATATCAAACTATAAAATGGAAGCCAACTTTCAAAAATTCATTTTTCTTTGTTCATTTAAACAAGAAACAAAACAGTGCTAAAGAAGTAGCTAAATACCAAAAACAAAAACAAGAACTTTCTTTACAAGTAGATCAAATAACAAAGCTTACTGATCAAATAATAAGCTGTGAAACATTACATGAATTCACCATTCTTATAGAAAAACACGAACAGATAATAAGTGACATAACAGGTATTCCCACCATTAAGAATCAACTTTTTTCTGACTTTAAAGGAACTATAAAGTCTTTAGGTGCATGGGGTGGAGATTTTATTCTTGTAATAGGAGCAGAAGAAGAAAAAGACTATTTTTCATCTAAAGGTTATTCTACACAACTCAACTTTGATGATGCACTTATTTGTTAAAAAGAGAAAAATTGAAAAATTATAAGTAATTTAAATTAGTAGGAATATGCAAGAATTTATTTGTTCATCAATTAAAAACTTTCCAAGTTCAGCAAAAGTATCTTGGACAAGCCCATCTAATATTGCTCTTGTAAAGTATTGGGGAAAGAAACCTATTCAACTCCCTGCTAATCCTTCACTGAGTTTTACACTAAACAACTGCTATACAAAAACAGAAATTGAATTTAAAAAAAGTTCTTCATTTAGTATTGAGCTTTATGTAGATGGCCAGAAAAACACATCCTTTTTAGAGAAAATTGAAACTTTTTTTTCAAGAATTAAAGAATTCTGTCCATACCTCTTTAATTACCAACTCACTATACATACAGAAAATACATTTCCTCATAGCAGTGGAATTGCTTCTTCTGCATCTGGAATGAGTGCTCTGTCTCTATGTATTTTAAGTATCGAAAAGTATGCAAACAATTTATCTGAGAGCCAATTTTATAAAAAAGCATCTTTTATAAGCCGTTTGGGTTCTGGTAGTGCATGTAGATCCGTTTATGGGCCAATTGGTATTTGGGGGAATCACAATTCTTTTTCAGGGAGTAATAATGAATTTGCCATCTCCTACGATGCTGTACATCCAATTTTTAAAAACTATCAAGATACCATTTTACTAGTTGACAAAGGGAAAAAACAAGTAAGCTCAACTGTAGGGCATAAATTAATGAATAATCACCCCTTTTCATCTCTAAGATACAATCAAGCCAACCATAACCTTATTAAATTAAAAGAAATATTAAGTGATGGAGACTTAGATTCCTTTATACAACTTGTAGAATCTGAAGCACTTACGCTCCACTCAATGATGATGACTTCTGAGCCATATTTCATATTAATGAAACCCAACACACTAAGTATAATCGAAAAAACATGGGAATTCAGAAAAGAAAATAATGTGCCTGTTTGTATTACATTAGATGCTGGGGCAAATGTTCATTTATTATATCCAGATCAGGAAAAAGATAATGTGCTTTCCTTTGTGAAAGATAAATTAGTTGTTTATTGTGAAAATCAGCAGTATATTTGCGATAGAGTAGGAAATGGTCCAACATTAATTAAGGAACATTATGCTTAAAGACTCGAAGTATTATAGCAAGATTTTACTCTTCGGAGAATATGGAATCATAAAAGATTCTATGGGTCTTTCTATCCCTTATAACGACTACAACGGTTCGCTTATTTTTTCAGCTAAAAAAACATCTTTTTCTAGAAAGTCTAATCAGAATCTCAATAAGTTTTACAATCACCTTTCAACTTTAGAAGGCTCGAATAAACTTCCCTGTAAATTAGATTTAAATCAATTTAAGTTAGATATTGAAAAAGGTATTTTCTTTGACTCTTCCATTCCACAAGGTTTTGGAGTAGGAAGCTCTGGCGCTCTTGTTGCTGCTGTATATGACACCTATTGTACAAACAAAATCGTTTCTTCATCTGATATTCCCAATAAAAGTATTCTTAAACTCAAAAACATTTTTGGACAGTTGGAATCCTTCTTTCATGGGACAAGCTCTGGTTTAGATCCATTAATTTGCTACTTGAATCTACCCATTCTAATTAAATCAAAAGAGAATCTTGGAACTGTAGGAATTCCTAGCACTGTTAATGGCAAAGGAGCAATTTTCTTAATGAATACAGGTGAAACTGGAGAAACCCAACCACTAGTTCAACATTTTTTAGAAAGATGTAAAGAAGACGGCTTTAGAAAGATGCTTAAAAACAAGTTTAAGAAATACAATGATGCTAGCATTGAAGCCTTTCTTAAGAATGACATTAAGCCTTTATTAAAAAACGTTAAAAACCTTTCAAAGGTTATTTTAGAAAACTTCAAGCCTATGATTCCAAAGCTATACCACAAGCTATGGCAAGAAGGAATCGAGTCTAACGCCTATTATTTAAAACTATGTGGTTCTGGTGGAGGTGGATTTATTTTAGGATTTACTGAAGACTTTGAAAAAGCACAGCAAAAACTTCAAGGGTATTCTTTAGATGTCATCCATAGATTTTAAACAGCAAACTTTTAAAGTAAACAAAGCTCCAATTCTAGTTAAATTATTGGCCATGCTTTCTCTTGTGAGGTGGTATAATGTCTTATTGGTTACCATAGGCCTTTACTTGAGTTCTGTTTTTATGCTACAAGATTACCTTCCTAAACTACAGGTTCTAAAGGATTTTTCACTTCATTTGAACATTTTAGCAATTGCTTTTCTTATAATGGCTGGATACATAATTAATGCCTTTTATGATTTTGAAAAAGACATGATAAACCATCCTGAAACTACTGTTTTTGGAACAGTTATAAGTAAACGATTTTGTCTAAACTCTTACATATTTTTTCTTTTTGCTGGTATTTCAATTTCTTGTTTATTAGGCTGGAAGGTTTGTTTTTTTAATGTGTTTTTTTCTACTGGTCTGTGGATTTATTCTCATAAACTCCGAAAAAAACCGCTTAGTGGAGAATTAGGGGCCTCATTATTAACAGTAGCACCTTTTGCCAGTATAAGTATTCATTATATGCAAATCAACTCCACCATATTTCTTTTTGTCTGCTATATTTTTGCCATTACATTCACAAGAGAAGTGATAAAGAAAATGGTATCTCTAAAAGGTGATTTAATTGTTAAGGAAAAGAGTATTCCTATTTTATTTGGAATTAGAAAAACAAAATACATTATTCTTATTTTAATGCTTTTATCTCTTGCTCCAATTGCTTTCATTTTTCCATCGATTTTATCCAAACCAATTGTATATTACTTTGGTTTAAGTTTTTGCATGATTGTTTGCAGTCTTTACCTTTTAAAATTTGCTAAGACCATTACTCATTTTAATAAAATCAACAACATATATAAAATCATTATTATTTTAGCTGTGTTTTCAATTTTCCTTTACTAAAAAACAATCATGAAATTACTCTCCTACCCTATTTTAATCCTACTTTTTGTCTCTTGTAACAACACTAACCAATCGACACCAATGGAAGAAACACTCTTGCCTCCGGTATGTAAAAAAATACCAAAAAAATTAACCATTCATGGAGATACCAGAACAGACAACTATTACTGGCTAAATCAGAGAGAAAATAAAGAAGTTATAGATTATTTAAATGTAGAAAATTCCTATACAGATTTCGCGCTAAAAAGCACCAAAAAAACTCAAGATTCTCTATACAAAGAAATGAGAAATAGAATAAAAGAGGATGAAAGCAGTGTTCCTTATTTTGTTAATGGCTTCTTCTACAATACGAAATACAATAAAGGATCCGAACATCCTATTTACATTAGAAAAAAGAGCTTAGAATCCAAAGATGAGCAGATATTACTTGATGGAAATAAAATGGCTAATGATTTCGATTACTTTGATATTGGAGGACTAGAAATAAGTACCAACAACAAGCTAATGGCATATTCAATTGACACTCTTTCAAGAAGAATGTATGATATTAAATTCAAAAACCTAGAAAATGGAAACATCTACCCTGAAACCATTAATAATACAACTGGGTCCATGGAATGGGCCAACGATAACAAATCTATTTTCTATACTCAACAAGACCCAACAACCTTAAGATCAAATAAAATATACAAACATATTATAGGGACAGACCCAAAAGAAGATGTTCTAGTTTATGAAGAAAAAGATGAAACATTTGATTGTTATGTATACAAAACCAAATCTTTAAAATACTTGGTAATTGGTTCTTCTAGTACATTGACTGATGAAATACAACTAATTCCTGCAGATAAACCAGAAAGCCCTCCTGTTATATTTCAAAAAAGAAAAAGAGGACTAGAATATAGAATTTATCATTTTGACAATAAATTCTTTATTCAAACCAATTTAAATGCAAAAAATTTCTGTTTAATGGAATGTGATGAAAAAGCTACTAGTTCTGAAAACTGGAAAACAGTAATTGAGCACAGAGAAGAAATACTTCTTGAATACATTGATGTTTTCAAATCTCATCTTGTAATATGCGAGAGAAATAAAGGAGTACTTAATTTTAGAGTTATCAACACCTCTTCAAACCAAGAGCACTATATTGAATTCCCTGAAGAGAGTTATGTTGCCTATACTACTGCAAACTATCAATTTAATTCTACAAAGCTTAGGCTTTGGTACAATTCTCTAACAACACCTGGAACTACTCTTGAGTATGATATGGACTCTAGAGAAAAAACTATTTTAAAGGAAAAAGAGGTACTAGGTAGCTTCAATAAAGAAAACTACATCTCCTCTAAAATTTGGGCAACAGCTACAGATGGAACTAAAATACCTATTTCCTTAGTATACAAAAAAGGGTTAAAATTAGACGGCAACAATCCCCTTTTACAATATGCGTATGGATCCTATGGATATAGTATGGATCCTAACTTTAGCTCAAACCGTTTGAGCTTATTAGACAGAGGATTTATTTTTGCCATTGCTCATATCAGAGGAGGACAAGAAATGGGTAGAATCTGGTATGAAGATGGGAAATTACTAAAGAAAAAAAACACATTTACCGACTTTATTGATTGTTCTAAATTTTTAATTGCCCAAGGATACACAAATAGCCAGCAACTATATGCTTCGGGAGGAAGTGCCGGAGGGTTATTAATGGGAGCGGTTTATAATATGAGACCAGATTTATACAATGGACTAATTGCTGCGGTTCCCTTTGTTGATGTGGTTACCACCATGCTAGACGATGAAATTCCTTTAACTACTAGTGAGTACGATGAATGGGGAAATCCAAACGATAGTACCTACTACAACTATATGCTTTCCTACTCTCCATATGATAATGTTGAAGAAAAAGAGTATACGAACTTATTAGTGACTACAGGATTACACGATTCTCAAGTACAATATTGGGAACCAGCAAAGTGGGTTGCTAAACTTAGAGAAAAAAAGACAGATAGCAATCTAGTTCTTCTAAAAACAAACATGAGTGCTGGTCATGGTGGATCTAGCGGAAGGTTTGAATACTTAAAAGAAATTGCTCTAGACTACGCCTTTTTATTAATGCTTGAAGGTCAGTTAGATTGATGCAAATCAATAATAGCATTGGCTATTTGTCTAGGGGCTAAATCAGAGCATTCAATAGTATATTTTGCCTTTTTATATAGTGGCATTCTCTTTTGATATAAATCAGTAAAAGTAGACTCATTAAATAGAGGTCTTTTATTTGCTGTTCTTTTCAAATTGTAAATTAATTGATTCAATTGATGATTGAGAAAAAAAGTGGTTCCCAACTCATCTAAACAGGTCCAATTATCATTAAAGAAAGGCATTCCTCCTCCAGTTGCAAGTATTGTTAGATTGGCATCTATTTTATTTAACAAGCTAGATTCTAAATTTCTAAAATGTTGTTGCCCATAAGTTGAAAATAAATTAGCAATAGACATTCCTGTATTTTTTTCAATTTCTTTATCTGTGTCTATTAGCTTAAAGTCATCCAATAAACCATTAAGAATCTTTCCTACAGTAGACTTTCCGGAACCCATCATT
The DNA here is from genome assembly GCA_002716065.1 of Crocinitomicaceae bacterium. Lineage (GTDB taxonomy): Bacteria > Bacteroidota > Bacteroidia > Flavobacteriales_D > Parvicellaceae. Next base: position 7,528 of record PAZE01000053.1, read on the forward strand.
CCTATTAAAATAATATTTGTTGAGCTATTTAGAATCTTCCTTTTTATTATTAATCATATCTAAATAATTAACCACATGGTTAATATTTTCCTGAAAATCTGTTCCTTTAAAATCAATCATTAAATCATAGAAAGGCTTATTCTTTTTAGAAAAAGTACCCACCTTTAAAGATGCCTTAGAATAATAAAGGGTAAATTGTTGAGCAACAATATCACCATCGGTAATATCAAGAAGGATATCAAAATTTTCATTTATAAAATTTCTTGAAATAATGGTATTGGGAAAACAAAACCAGTTTAAGTCTTTGATATTGTAAAAGTCAAAACCTAATCTACTTTGAAGGAAATGAGGGTTGTCTTTTTTGGTGTAAAATGCTAATGCTTTTATTCCTCTTATACCAAATTCATCTCTTAAATACTTAATTAGCTTAAGAATTTTTTTGTAATCATTCTCATCTTTAACCACACATATAATCCCAAATGAATTCGCCTCTTTAATATTACAAAAACGAACTTTTCTATTTATTTTCTTCTTGAGAATATTTTTCAATACTCTCTTGCCTATTATTTTTTTTATTTTAAGAATATTAAACATACACTACGAATATATATCTAAAATGGTAATTCTCCCTGTGTGGAAATATTTTTAGTTTTTTCAATTTGAGGATCCGCTATTTTTTTTAAAAAATCTTCTTCCGAGCACAATTCAATATTTAACGCTTGGGCTTTTGTCAACTTGCTAGGTCCCATATTTTCCCCAGCTACTATCAAATCAGTTTTAGACGAAACTGAAGACACTACTTTCCCTCCATTTTTTTCAATTACATTTTTAAGCTCATCTCTTGAAATATTGGCAAACTTTCCAGAAACTACAATATTCAATCCTTTAAAAATTTCTGAACTATTTAGCTGTTCTTTTACAGTAAAGTTTAGTCCATAAGCTTTTAATCTTTTAATAATTTCTATCTGTTTTTCATTAGAGAAATAATCTCTTAAACTAATGGCTATTTTTTCTCCTATTTCATCTACTTCAACCAATTCCTCCAATGATGCCTTCATTAGCACGTCAATTGATTTAAAATTCCTAGCCAATTTTTTGGCAACTGTTTCACCAACATGTCTAATACCAAGTGAAAACAATACTTTCTCAAAAGGAATTGATTTGGAGTCTTTAATTGCCTTAATCAGATTTGTTGCCGATTTCTGAGCAACTCTATCCAAGGGAATCAGATCATTATAGGACAACTCATAGATATCAGCAATATTGCCAAGTAACTTATTCTGATACAACAATTCTACAGTTTCAGCCCCAAAACCTTCAATATCCATTTTTTTACGCCCTACAAAATGTTCAATTGAACCTTTAATCTGAGGAGGACAACTAATCGCATTGGTACAATAATGTTGAGCTTCGCCATCATTCCTAACTAAAGCCGAACCACACTCAGGGCATTGTTCAATAAACTTAGCAGTTGATAATGATGATTTCCTAGCTGCTAAATCAACTTCAATAATTTTAGGTATTATTTCTCCTCCTTTTTCAACAAAAACAACATCTCCAATACATAAATCTAATTTAGCCATCTGATCAGCATTGTGGATACTTGCTCTTTTAACAATGGTTCCTCCTAAATGAACAGGTTTAAGCAAAGCAACCGGAGTTACTGCTCCAGTTCTACCTACTTGATAAACTATATTTTCTAATAATGTTGAAACTCGCTCAGCTTTAAACTTATAAGCTATTGCCCATCTTGGAGATTTTGCTGTGGAACCTAGTTGCTTTTGAAAATCAATACGATCTACTTTTAGTACAATACCATCAATATCAAAAGGGAGATGAACCCTTTGCTTATCCCAATAATTTATAAACTCCATTGCTTTGTCAATAGAGGCTACCTTTTCGACATACCTGTTTTCAATTGATGGAGATTTAAATCCCCATTTAGAAATTAGGTTAAAAACTTCAAAGCTTGAATCAATTTGCAAATCATCTGAGTATAAACCATATAAAAAACAATCCAATTTTCTTGAAGCAACAATAGAAGAGTCTTGCATTTTTATAGTTCCAGAAGCTGTATTTCTTGGATTGGAAAAAATAGGATCACCATCTTGTTTTCTTTGATTATTTAGCTTCTGAAATGCTTTATGAGAAAAAATAATCTCTCCCCTTATTTCAAATTTTTTTAAATAATTACCTCTTAGTTTTAAAGGAATAGAATTAATAGTTCTAACATTTGCAGTAACATCTTCTCCTTTTTCTCCGTCTCCACGAGTTACAGCCCTAACTAACTCTCCATTTTCATATGTTAAGCTAATGGCTACTCCATCGTACTTAAGCTCGCAAGTATATTCAAAGCTGCTATTAATAATTTTAGAAATTCTTTTTTCAAAATCTAAAATTTCATCTTTTGAATAGCTATTACTTAGAGAAAGCATTGGGAACCCATGCTTGACACTGGGGAAATTCTTAGTGATATCTCCTCCCACACGTCTAGTCGGAGAATTAGCATCATCAAATTGAGGATACTTAGTTTCAAGCTCCTCTAATTGTTTTAAAAGCGAATCAAAATCATAATCGGAAACAACAGAGTTGTTCAAAACGTAATACTGATAATTGTATTCTGAGATCTGCTCTCTAAGCTTTTCAATCTTATTTTTAATTTTTTCAGACATTTCTAAAACAAACCTAATTTGGCTTTGACCATTCTATCTTTCTGTTGTAAATCCTTTTTTAACTCTACATCAACAAAACCTAAAGATGCTAATAATTCTACTATTTTCAATCCCATACTGTGATGAATTTCAAAAAAAACAGCTCCACCTTTATTGAGTTGTTTTAATGAAAATTTTGCGATTTGTTTATAAAAAATCAATGGTGTATCATCTTTCACAAAAAGGGCATTATGAGGCTCATAATTCAACACATTATTATCCATCATATTTTTATCATATTCAGGAATATAGGGAGGATTACTAATAATAAAATCCCACTTCTTTTTAATCTGCCTTGGATTAAAAATATCTTCTTCAATAAAGTTTACGTCAAGATTTAAGTTTTTTGCATTTTCTTTTGCAATTAACAAAGCCTCTTTTGAACTATCAATGGCAGTAACGTTAACATTTTTGGTTTTTGATTTAAGAGCTAATGCAATACAACCTGATCCTGTACCAATATCCAAACAGGAAGTTCCATCATCCACTGATTCAAGAATCCAATCCACTAACTCTTCAGTTTCTGGTCTAGGAATTAAAACTCCAGGTTTAACATTTAAAACTAAATCATAAAACATGGTTTGACCTAAAATATATTGAATTGGCTCATCTGCTTTTAGCCTACCAATAACCTGTTTATGAAAACGAACTTCATTTTCATTTAAAGTGTAATATTTATTCAGTGAAACATCTACTTTATTCCAATTATTTGACGAAAAAAAAGCCAATGCAATTAGCTCATTAATTTCTCTTTTAGTGAAAAAGGAATTCAGCTGTGCTTTATACAAAGCACAAATATTTTCGCAAGTCATTTCCATGTGCTTTTACAAAGAAAATACAAAGTTGATTTGGAGAAACAATTTTGCTAAAAACATATAAACAGCAAAAATTCGATAAATAGACAATAAAATTTACAATGCATGCATTGATTTAATTGATTATTCGTTACTTTTGAAAAAAAACAAGAACATTATGTCACTTAAAGGAGGTTCATTTTTAATTGAAAAAACAGATCCAAACTCAATATTTATTGCTGAAGAATGGAACGAAGAACAAGTAATGCTAAAAGAGATGGTACATGACTTTCTAGCCAATGAATTGCATAATTTACCAAGTGAACCCGATGCTTCAAAAGATCTTAAATTTATTAGCGATTTACTAGAAAAATCTGCTAAACTTGGCCTATGTGGATTAGCCATAAAAGAAGAATATGGTGGGTTAGATTTAGACTTTAACACAGGCTTACTTTTTAGCGAAGCAATAGCACCAGGTTTTTCTTTTGCCACCACAATTGGCGCTCAAACTTCCATAGGATCTCTTCCCATAGTTTATTACGGAACTAAAGAGCAAAAAGAAAAATACCTACCTAAAATTGCTACAGCTCAATACAAAGCATCCTATGCTCTAACAGAACCTGAATCTGGATCTGATGCCAATTCTGGCAAAACAAAAGCAATTTTTGGTGATGACGGCAACTACCTAATCACGGGTCAAAAGATGTGGATTACAAATGGTGGTTTTGCAGATATTTTTATTGTATTTGCTAAAATTGAAAATGATAAAAACCTTTCTGCTTTTATTGTTGAAAAAGAATTTGGTGGCATAACACTTGGTGAAGAAGAAAAAAAACTAGGAATCAAAGGATCTTCTACAGTACAAGTTTTCTTTAACGACTGTCCGGTTCCAAAAGAAAATTTATTAGGCAAAAGAGAAGAAGGATTTAAAATTGCGCTGAATATTCTTAACTCCGGAAGAATAAAACTTGCTGCAAGCACAAATGGAGGATCTAAATTTGCACTTTCTAAAGGAATTCAATATGCTATTGAAAGAAAGCAGTTCAATAAAAGTATTGCAGAGTTCACTGCTATGCAATACAAAATTGGAGAGATGGCAAGGCTTATTTTTTCTACTGAATCAGCACTTTACAGAACAGGTAAAAACATTGATTTAAAAGAAAAAGAGTTAATTGCAAAAGGCACTCCAGAAAATGAAACTAAAATAAAAGCACTCAGAGAATATGCTATAGAATGTGCGATTTTAAAAGTTTACTGTTCTGAAGCTTTAGATTATTGTGTTGACGAAACATTACAGATTTATGGTGGAATGGGATACAGTGTCGAAGCCGGAGTTGAAATGGGTTACAGAGACGCCAGAATTACCAGAATTTATGAGGGGACAAATGAAATAAACAGAATGTTAACATTTGCTGAACTCATGAAAAGAGCTTTTAAATCCAAAGAGCTTAATCTAATCAAAGCAGGAAAGAAAATTCCTCTAAAGCTATTAATAACACTACTACCGTTTACCAACCAATCAATTGGTGAGCGTATTGAATTATTCAAAGATTTGTTTTTAATTCTTTCAGGACACACAGGAAAGTTATTGGGGCTAAAACTTGCAGATGAACAAGAAATTGTAATGGATTTAGCAGATATTCTTTCTGAAATTTTCATTATCGAATCTCTTTATTTAAGAATTCAAAAATTAAATCAAAAATCTAACATTAACCCAACAGAATTATCTATCAAAAAAGATATTCTTGACTTACAACTTTACACTTGCACCAACACAATAAGAGATAAATCCAATACTATTATAGATAGTTTAGCAAGCAGAAAAAACAAAGGATTTTTAAAACTATTTACCAGAAAGCTTACGCCAAATCATAAAATAAATCCAACTCTAAAAAGAAGAACAATAGCTAAATATTTCATTGAAAAAGGAGAGTACTGCTGGTAGAAAATTTTCACTTATTTTCCCTAAAATCACTAACAATGGAAGGAATTTGATTCATCACTTCAAAGAAAACTTTTATTTTATCTTCAGAAATTCTTTGTTGAATTAGTTTTTCAAAATCAAATAGACGCTTGAATGCTATTTCCCTTAATTGCATACCATATTCAGAAAGGCATATATACACTTTTCGTTTATCATCAGGATCTTTTCTTTTGTAAATGGCGCCCTTAGCTTCCAATGATTTAAGAATTCTTGAAAGACTGTTGGGCTCCATACCCATTCTTGGAGCAATTTTTGTTACTGGAGTACCGTATCGTTCATTTATTGTTAGTAAAACAAATGCCATTGACATAGTCCCTCCAATTGTTACGGCCATCTCATTGTACATCTTAGAAATTTCAAGCCAAGAAACTCTAATTTTATTAACAATAATACCTTGTGCTATTTCTTCATACTTGTCCAATAGAATACAAATATGATAAAATTAATTCACACTGCATTGTATTTTGAAATAAAACAAAACAAAAATTAGATAAATAACATTTATTTATGAGATTATTGCTAATAATTTCTAAATAATTTTCAATGCATGCATATATTATGTAGATTTGAAGCAAAACATCACAAATTATATGGAAGACAAGATTGTACTTATTGAAGGATGCAGAACACCTTTTTTAAAATCAGGATCACAATACATGGACTTAATGTCATACGAACTTGGTCAGTTGGCCATTTCAGGCTTATTAGCCAAAACAGGTATAGAAAAATCTAAAATTGATAGTGTTGTTCTTGGAACTGTTATATCCAATATTAAAACAAGCAATGTAGCCAGAGAAGCTTCTTTAACCGCTGGAATACCCCACACTACTCCATGCCACACGGTAACGCAAGCATGTATTTCTGCAAACAGAGCAATCGTATCGGCAATTGGAGAAATAAGTACTGGTATTGCAGATGTTGTAATTGCTGGTGGTGTTGACAGCACATCTGATACACCAATTGGATTCAGACGAGCCATGAGAAAAAAATTATTTCAGGCACAAAAATTAAAAACCATAAAAGATCAACTTAAATTTATTAGTTCATTAAGACCAAAAGATTTTCTTCCTGAAAAACCATCAATTTCAGAGTTTACAACTGGAAAAACAATGGGACAAGATTGTGACACCTTAGCATCCAAATACAATGTCTCAAGAAAAGAGCAAGATGAATTTGCAATCCTTTCTCATAACCTAGCCCAAAAGGCTTGGGATGAAGGTCACTTAGGAAAAGAAGTAGTCCCCGTTCAGGTTGGAAAAAAATTCAATTACATTCATAAAGACAACGGCATTAGACCAGGTTCAAAATTGGAAAAACTTTCCAAGCTAAGACCTGCTTTTGACAAAAAAAACGGAACCCTAACAGCTGCCAACTCTTCTTTTTTAACAGACGGAGCAGCTGTAGTTTTATTAATGAAAGAATCAAAAGCTAAAGAACTTGGTTTACAACCAAAAGCAGAAATTATTGAATTTTGTTTTACAGGGCAAGAACTAAAAGAAGAATTGCTATTGGGGCCCGCCTTTGCAATGAGTAAAGTTTTAGATAAAGCAAAACTAGAACTTTCACAAATGGACGTAATTGAAATTCATGAAGCTTTTGCTGGCCAAGTTTTAGCCAATATTAATTGTTTAGAATCAGATGATTTTGCCAAAAGAAAGCTTAATAAGTCTGAAAAAACAGGTATAGTTGATAGGGAGAAATTAAATTGCTGGGGGGGATCTCTTGCAATTGGGCATCCTTTTGGAGCTACAGGAGCAAGATTATTTAACACAACTGCCAACAGACTTATTCATGAAGGTGGTAATTATGGGATTCTATCAGCATGTGCTGCAGGAGCTCATGGACATGCAATGATTATAAAAAAATACAATTAAAAAAGAAAAATGGAAAACGACTTTTTTAGAATAGTAAAAGAAAATGGGATTGCAACAATATGGCTTGATTTCAAAAAAGAGAAAATGAATATTGTATCCCCATTATTAGTGGATGAATTTGAAAACATATTTGATACCATTAATAACGACAATTCGATTAATGGAGCAGTTCTTATAAGCGCTAAACCAGATTTTATTGCTGGTGCAGACATAAAAGCATTCAACGCAGAAAAAGTAGGTGATTTTCAACCTATTAGTAAAAAAGGTCATGATTTACTTTTTATGATAGAAAAAAGTAAAAAACCTATTGTTTCTGCAATTAGTGGAACTTGCTATGGTCTTGGAGTTGAAATGTCACTAGCCTGTCATGGAAGAATTTGCTCTGACGACCCTAAAACAAAACTCGCTCTTCCGGAAGTTAAATTAGGGCTTCTTCCTGGTGGAGGTGGCACCCAAAGATTACCCAAACTAGTTGGTGTTCAAAATGCCTTGGATATGATGTTAACAGGGAAAAACATATTCCCCAAAAAAGCAAAGAAAATTGGGCTTGTTGATGATGTAGTAAACAAAAATAAATTACATGCAGCTGCAACTAAACTTGTAAAAAAACTAATCAATAACCAATACAATAGAAAAATAAAAAAAAGTACACTTAATAAATTTCTTGACAACACCTCTATTGGTAGATCGGTTGTTTTTAAAGCTGCTAAGAAAAAAGTAAACAAACTAACTCAAGGAAACTACCCTGCCCCTGTTGAAATAATCAATTGCGTTGAGATAGGTATAAAAAAAGGTTCCATTGAAGGCTATAAAGCAGAAGTAATAAAATTTGAAGAACTAATGCTTTCTGATGTATCAAAAGCACTAAGAGGAATTTTCTTTAATATGACAGATAAAAAGAAAAATCCTTACAAAGAACAACCCATTAAAATTGATCGAATTGGTGTCTTAGGTGCAGGATTCATGGGTGCAGGTATTGCTGATATATCCATCAACAACAAAATTGATGTTATCCTAAAAGACCTAGACGAAAAAATAATTTCCAATGCAAAAACTACAATTTGGAAAACATTAAACAGAAAAGTAAAAAGAAAACAAATTCCCATTGTAGATGCAAAAAGCACCATACAAAGAACAATTGGACAAACCAATTACAGTGGATTTAACAAATTACCAATTGTCATTGAAGCTATTGTAGAAAATATGGAAGTTAAGAAAAAGGTTATTCAAGAACTTGAAGACAACTGCAAAGAAGATTTCATTTTTGCTTCAAATACATCCTCTCTTCCTCTAACTGAGATGGCTAAAGCAGCAAAACACCCAGAAAATGTTGTTGGAATGCATTATTTCTCCCCTGTTCCAAAAATGCCTCTTTTGGAAATTATTAAAACCAATCAAACTTCAGAAAAAACACTTTCAACTTGCTATGAATTAGGAGTTCGTCAGGGTAAAACGTGTATTGTAGTTAACGACTCTCCAGGTTTTTATGTAAACAGAATACTTGCCCCATATTTAAATGAAGTTCTATTAATGATTGAAGAGGGAGCGAAAATTACCACTATTGATAAATCTATAAAAAAGCTAGGAATGCCCGTAGGCCCTGTAGCACTCATGGATGAAGTTGGGATTGATATAGGAGCACATGTAATGGGAGGAGAAATGCTAGATTTAGTTGCTCAAAGAGAAGGAGTAAAGGTAAGTAAAGCACTCCCAAAAATGTTTCAGGCAGGATATTTAGGCAAAAAAAATAAAAAAGGATTTTACAATTACGACAATAAAAAAGGTAAAAAAACTGGGGAGAACCCAAAAGCATACACCTTTTTTGGATCACCAAAACCAATTGATTTTTCCAGTGAACTTATAAATGAAAGAGCAATACTACTTCTTTTAAACGAAGCTGTTATGTGTCTTGAAGAAGGAATAATTGAAAATGCTAAAGATGGTGATATAGGAGGAGTTTTCGGAATTGGCTTTTTACCTTGGTCGGGAGGACCATTTAGCTACATGAATCAATATGGCATTGATAATATTGTAGAAAGAATGGAGAAACAAATGGCCAATTATGGTCCAAAATTTTCACCTAGACCATTACTTACCAAAATGAAAGAAAAAGAGAGCTTATTCAAAGTTTAATTCATCTGTTTAAATTTTTATCTTTATAGCAACAACTAAAACTATTTTAGTGTCGTCTATATGATGCAATGAAAAGAAATATTCTATTTCTAATATTTTCGATTTTATCATTGGTTGTTTTTTCTCAAAACATCAATTACCAGCTGCGTATTTCTGAACTTATGGCCACTGCAGATAACAATGATGGAGGTGGATTTGGTGGAGCTCAAGACCCAACATGGTTTATATGGATAATGGATGACGGTACCAATGCATCTGCTGTTTCTTCTTGGCAAGCCACTGGCTGTATAAGCACTACCAACACCTATAATGTATGGTGGACTGGAAACCCATCAAATGGTCCAAATATCCCTTACAACTGGCTTACCATAAACAACTCCAATGCTACATCAATTCTAACTGAAATGGAAGGGTTTGAAGATGATTGTGGTCAGCGATGTACTTATGAAACCAGCTGCGGTACTTTTGGTCTTTTTGATGATGACAACAGAGATAGCAGAGCATCTTCTGGTAATATAAATATTCTGGCTGATCCTCCTTGTAGTTGGAATCAATATACCATTCAAAATGGTGATTATTTTGCTAGAATAGAAATCTACTGGGAATACGTTTCAATAGATCCTGGAAGTATCACTGGCGACCAAAGCATATGCCCAAGCAATGGTGATCCTCAAATTTTAAACTCTGTTAACCCAGGCTCTCCAGCAACACTATCTTGGGCCACATATCAGTGGCAAGAATCCATTGGATGTACAGGTTCTTTCGTAGATATTTTTGGAGCTACAGCTGCTGATTATGACCCACCTGCAGGAGTAACACAAAACACGTGCTACAGGAGAGTTGTAACTACTAATTGCTCTTCGCTTGCTTCAAACGAAATCACTGTTTCGCTAAACACACTATCTACTAATCCTTCTTCAATAATTCCAAATCCCACTTCAATTTGTGGGTCGGGACAGCTAGATTTAAGTGTTAATGGAGGTTCTTTAGGAACTGGTGCTCAATGGGTATGGTATAATGGAGACCCAAATGCTGGAGGAACAATAATTGGAACTGGCAATCCATTATCTTCTATAAATATTTCTTCCACTACAGATTTCTATGTACGTGCAGAAGGAAATTGTGATTCTTCTAGTACAATTAACCAACTAGTAATTGTAGAAACTCCATCGACCGCCCCAAGTTCATTAACATCTAGTCAGACAACTATTTGTGAAGGAGATGCTATTGACTTAACTGCCAATGGGGCTTCGCTTGGAACCAATGCACTGTATGCTTGGTACGACTCTAATCCAACCACAAATCCATCTACACCTATTTTTACAAGCACCACCAACATCTTTTCAGGATTAACCCCAACTAGCTCTTCTACATATTACGTAAGATTAGAAGGATGTGATACTACTGCTGCTGTATCGGTTGCAATAACTGTTGAAACATTATCTCAAGAAGCAACAACAATAACTGCTACAAATAATACGGTTTGTTCTGGATCTCCCACAACTTTAACTCTTAGTGGTGGAATACTTGGTTCGGGAGCAATTTGGACATGGTATGAAGGAGGATGTGGAGCTGGAACTGCTATTGGAAACGGAACTCAAATTACCGTAAACCCAATAACCCAAACTACTTATTTCGCCAGAGCTGAGGGCACCTGTAACACAACCAATTGCATTAGCATTACCATTAACACTCAAGATTTATCTTCTGCACCAACTGCAATAATACCATCTTTAAACACCATCTGCCCGGGGGACATTTCCCTGCTAAGTGTTTCTGGTGGATCTCTTGGTGCCAACGCAACCTGGCAATGGTACGCCAACTCCTGTGGAACTAATTCAATTGGTAGTGGAAGTACAATAACAGTAAGCCCATCTACATCAACAACATATTATGTAAGAGCTGAAGGAACCTGTAACACTACCGCATGCGCAGATATCACAATAACCGTTAATGACTTATCAACAGACCCAACAACAATCACACCATCAGCTTCAACAGTTTGTTCAGGATCAAGTGTAAACCTTTCTGTTTCGGGTGGAATACTAGGAACTAATGCAACATACGAATGGTATACTGGGTCCTGTGGTGGAAACTACGTTGGCTCCGGAAACCCTATTTCAGTTTCACCTACAACTTCCACCAATTACTTTGTTCGTGCTGAAGGCTCTTGTAACACTACTAATTGTGTAAATCAAACAATTACAGTTGATCCAGTCAGCACTACTCCACTTTTAATCAACGCTTCAAGTAATACCATATGCCCAGGATCTTCCTCAACCTTAGCAGTTTCTGGTGGATTTTTAGCTCCAAATGACACCTATTTTTGGTATGAAAATTCTTGTGGTGCAACTAATGCTATTGGAAGCGGAAACCAAATAACAGTTTCTCCATTAGCTAATACTACCTATTATGTAAGAGCAGAAGGACCTTGTGGGAATACTACCTGTATAGATATAACAATAAGCCTAAGTACCACCTCTGTGGCTCCAACAGCTATTGTTGCCTCAAACACTTCAATATGTGCTGGTCAAAGCTCCGTTCTTAGTGTCAGTGGAGGAAGCTTGGGATCTGGAGCAACCTGGCAATGGTACTCTAACACTTGTGGAGGAACAGGGCTAGGATCAGGAAATTCTATTAGTGTTTCACCAACTACCACCACCACTTATTACGTTCGAGCTGAAGGAACTTGTGGAAATACTACTTGTGAATCCATTACAATTACTGTTGGAGCTGGAGTTTCACCTCCAACATCAGCACAATGTACTAACAACAATATATGCCCAGGAGAAACCACCGACATAAGTGTTATTGGACCTACCTTACCTGCAGGATATACTTACGTTTGGTATACTGGGGCCTGTGGTGCCGTTCCTTTTGGCGTTGGAACTAACCTTCAAGTATCTCCTACCACAACCACAACCTATTACGTAAATGCAGTTGGAACTTGTGGCGCTACTTCATGTGAACAAGTTACAGTAACCGTTCAAAACGGCAGCATACCAGCAACAGGAATTACTTCTAGCAGTAACAATTTCTGTTCTGGCGAATCAACTACTCTTACTGTTGATGGAGGATTACTTTCAAGCGGAGCAAATTGGACATGGTATCAAAATAGTTGTGGGGGAACTCTGCTAGGGACGGGAAATAGTATTTCTGTTACACCTCAATCATCAACGAGTTATTACGTTAGAGCTGAAGGAGGGGTTTGTGGAAATACCAACTGTGAAAGTATTTTTATCTCTACGCAAGACGTTGTTGTTCACATGAACCCATTTGACACTATTTGTGGAACTGGTTTTCCCTTTATACTAGAAAATGGCGAACCAATAGGTGGAACCTATTCAGGACCAGGAGTTAACAACAACACCTTCTACCCATCTATAGCTGGAACTGGCACTCATACTATCACCTATGAATACACATCTGCCAATGGATGTACAGGCTCTAGTTCTAGAGATATAGTAATTATTGAAAGTACTCTTAACGGCTCTATTGTTATTGATCAACTTCCTTGTGGTGAAGGTGGAGTTACACTATACGCTAATGTTTCTGGTGGTGAAGGGTTTTTATATTTCTATTGGAATGATGGAGAAATAGAAAACCCTAGAAATTATGTTCAAGAAGGAATATATAGCGTTATGATTCAAGATTCAAAAGACTGCATACTAGAACTGCCAAGTGTTGAAGTAACTGAGGAAATGGATTGCTTTGAAATTCCAAATACTTTCACTCCAAATAGTGATGGTAAAAACGACACATGGAATTTAGATTTCTCTAATTATACCAACCTTAAAATTGAAATTTTTTCAAGATGGGGTAACTTGGTTTGGGAATCTACTGATCTTATTATTAATTGGGACGGAAATTCACTTTCAGGAAAGGCTCTTCCATCCAATACATACTATTATATTTTAAGTTTAAACAACGGAGAAAAAACACAAAATGGTCCAGTAATTTTACTTAGATGATGCGATTGTACTTTTATATAATCTTATTATTACTAGCAACTCAACAACTTTTTGCCCAGCAAATTGTTATGCATAGTAATTACATGGTTAATGGGCTTCCTTTAAATCCTGCCGTTGCTGGAACCAAAACCTTCGCTCCTATTGTCCTTGGATTTAGAAGGCAGTGGACAGGAATTAGAGAAGCACCTGTGGCTCAACACATTTCCTATCACACCTATGTTGCTGAGCAAATTGGAATTGGAGCCTACGCATTTAACGATGTTGCTGGCCCTGTGAGAAGAACTGGCCTTATGAGTGCACTTAGCATTCAAATAAAATCCTCCTACAAAACAAGATTATCATTTGGAATTGCTGGTTCTTTCTCTCAATTTATGATTGACAGAGATAAGTTAATTACTGAAGAACCTGGTGATCAAGTAGTTCTTGACAGAACTACCAATCAATTAATTCCTGACTTGGCAACAGGATTGCATTGGTATAGTCATCAATTTCATCTTGGAATATCTATTTTCAATATTCTCCAAACTAAATCAGATTTATTCGATATTATGACTCCTGTAACATCTACCTTAGATCGCACATTATTTGTCAATGGAAGCTATAGATTTGGTGCTTCCAGTGAAAACAGCATTTCTTTTGAACCAGCAGCGATAGTACGAATAATGACAAACGCTCCCATTCAATTTGATTTAAGTGGTAGATTATTCTACAATCAGCAACTTTATATAGGCAGCTCATACAGACACTTAGATGCCTTAGCTTTTTTGATAGGGTTTGATAGTCATAAATTAGGCATAGGGTATGCTTATGACATTGGATTATCTAATTTAAATAGCCATCATTCAGGAAGTCATGAAATTGTACTTACTTTTAAGACAAGAAACAACAATAAAAATACAACTAACAGAAGCACATTCAGCAATCGAGTTTACGACTGCCCTAGCTTCAAATAAAAAATAAACCATGAAAAAAATAATATTAATTACACTTTCATTAGCTATTATAGCTTTTTTATCATTTTCTGTTAACGATTCTATTGAATCCATTAAAATTGGAACTAAAGCACCATTAAGCAGCAGTAAAATGAAAGACGTTTCTGAAACAAATTACTCACTTGAAGAATTAAATAAAGAAAATGGATTATTGGTGATTTTCAGCTGCAACACATGTCCTTTTGTTGTTGGAAACGACAGAATGGAAGGATGGGAAGGAAGATACAATCAATTGTATTCAATTGCAGAAAAAAATAACATCGGGATGGCTTTGGTAAATAGCAATGAAGCAAAAAGAGAAACTGCTGATTCATTTATTAGAATGAAAGAAAGAAGTAAAAAGATGAGTTATAAAGCCAATTATTTGCTTGATAAGAACAATAAATTAGCGGATGCATTTGGAGCTAGTACAACTCCTCATGTATTTCTTTTTGATAAGGACCTAAAATTAGTTTACAAAGGAGCAATTGACGATGCCGTTAATTCAACAGAACAAGTAAAAGCTAGATGGCTATCTAATGCGTTAAAAAAACTGGCATCTAACCAACCTATCGACCCACAAACAACTAGAAATTCTGGGTGCAGTATTAAAAGAGTTAAGTAAATAGATTTATTTAATCGTAGAACTATCTAACTCTATTATTAACTCAATGATAAGGTTATTAATATCTTCTAATTCCATAACTGTGTTTTTAGTTAAGTTACCATTAGATATTCAAAACACATCTTATGAATTTTCAAACGTATTTAATTGAATTCCTAACGTAATCTATTTTATATACAATATAAAGTAGATACATTTGCGTGCTAAAAGTTTAAAAATGCCAAAAACAACAACTAAGGCACATATGATGCCTGCATCTCCAATCAGAAAGTTAGTTCCCTATGCTGAGCAAGCTAAAAAGAATGGAAAAACAGTTTACCATCTTAACATAGGACAACCCGATATTGAAACCCCTCAAGTTGTCTTAGATAAAATGAAAAATCTAGATTTAAAAGTGGTTGAATACAGCCATAGTGCAGGTTTTCAATCTTATAGAGACGGATTGGCTAGTTACTATAGCAATCTAGGAATTGAATTAGATTCAGACAAAGAAATCATGATTACAACAGGAGGGTCAGAAGCGCTTATTTTCGCTTTCCAATGTTGCTTTGAGCCAGGAGATGAGATCATTATTCCAGAACCCTTTTATGCCAATTATAATGGATTTGCAGTAACCGGAGGGATAAAAGTAGTTCCTGTAACTGCTAAAATTGAGGATGGTTTTTCATTACCACCTATTGAAGAGTTTAAAAAATGCATCACAAAAAAAACAAAAGGAATATTAATTTGTAATCCTGGAAACCCCACAGGATATCTTTATTCTAAGCAAGAGCTACAATCACTTAAAGAAATTGTTTTAGACAATGATCTTTTCTTATTTGCTGACGAAGTTTACAGAGAATTCTGTTACGATGGCGCATCTCACTTTTCTGCACTTGAGCTGGAAGGCCTTTCACAAAATGTTGTACTAATTGATTCTGTATCCAAAAGATACAGTATGTGTGGAGCAAGGGTTGGTGCGTTAATTAGCAAAAACCATGAGTTAATGGAGATGGCTTTAAAGTTTGGGCAAGCTAGATTAAGCCCTCCAACTTTTGGTCAAATTGCTGGTGAACAAGCACTAAAAACTCCTAAAAGTTATTTTGAAAAAGTATCTGAAGAATATGTTCAAAGAAGAAATATACTAGTTGATGGTCTTAATAAAATTGAGGGGGTAACTTGTCCTAAACCAAAGGGAGCATTTTATGCAATTGCTAAGCTACCAATTGACAATTCAGATAGATTCTGCCAATGGTTATTAGAAGAGTTCAGCTACAATAACCAAACTGTAATGCTTGCTCCGGCTACCGGCTTTTACTCTTCAAAGGGGGCTGGTGAGCAAGAGGTAAGAATAGCATATGTTTTAGAAAAACAGGCGTTAAAAAATGCTGTTGAATGTATCGAAAAAGCGCTAGCTGAGTATCCCGGAAAAAATTGATTTTTATTGGTTTTTTTGGGTTTTTTTAAGCTTTTTTATCAAAAAACAGCTCTTTTTTTTGATAAACGGTAATTTATAATTATTACCAAAATGTTATTTTTATACAAATAACATTAAATCAAATTATGAAAAAAACATTTACCCTACTACTTTCCTTAACAGTATTTAGCTTCTATTATTCTCAATGCAATGGAAGATATGAATCTGAAATTTTTAGTTCAGTATCTGTTAGCACAGTAAATTATTCAGATGTTTTTACTGACTTTGAGCACGAAATGGATATCTACACACCTGATGGTGACACAGAAAACTCAAGGCCAGTTGTTTTATACATGCATGGTGGGTCATTTTATGGAGGAGACAAAAACCTAACGGATTGTGTAGATTTTTGCACTTCAATGGCTAAAAGAGGTTATGTTGCGATTTCTGCCAATTATCGTCTAAATCAAAATCCAGTTGCTTTTATCTACTCTCAAGAAGAACAATTTAGAACTGTACTAAAAGCAGTTGCTGATATCAAAGCCGCTGTAAGGTATTTAAGGAAAGATCATTCTACTGGAAACGCTCTTGCATTAGATCCAAATGCTATATATGTTGGTGGATATTCAGCAGGTGCAGTACTGGCCATTCACTTAGCTTATATTGACCAAATTAGTGATCTACCTACAAGCCCCATAAATGTTCAAAATCTTGTTGCTAACATTGGTGGCACTCTTGAAGGTGATGGTGGAAATACCGGCTATTCTTCTGAAGTAAATGGAGTATTTAGTTTTGCTGGAGCAATTAACGACTTAAATTGGATTGACGGTACTGACGAACCTTTGGTTAGTGTTCAAGGAAATGCTGATGGAACTGTAAGTTATAACTGTGCTCCTGGTCTTGGTTTACCTACAGTGCTTACTTTATGTGGAACAGGTGAAATGCACCCAAGAGCAGATGCTGTTGGTTTGTATAATGAATCTCTCACCTATCCAGGAGAAGACCACAACTGGGGAGCAAGTGGCAACAATAATCCACTTTTTGTTCAAGCAACTCAATTTGTAACTGATTTTCTATTTACTATTCTCCCATGTAATCCTAACTCAGTAGCTTCTATTTCTGAAAATTCGTTTATTTCAACCATTTACCCTAATCCATCTTCAGGATTAATTAACATCGAAACGAATTCACCAATGCATTCTATTGCAGTGTACAATTCAATTGGAGTTCAAGTTTTTTCAAAAGAAGTAATTGGAAGTAATTTAATTATAAATCATTTATCTGCAGGAGTTTATATAATTGAACTAAAAGGGGCAAATAAAGAAACTATCTATAATAAAATAATAGTACAGTAAAACTTATTGAAATTTAGGAGTTACTTGATCTTTAAGACTTAACCTTGAATTTAAGTAATAGGTAGCTCCAAAATTAAACCCAAATCTTTTATATGTTTTCTCCAACAAATAGCTATCACTCATAATATTTTGTTGCTGATACTGATAGTTCAAAGAAGAATACAAATCAAAAGAAGGAGTTATTCTTACCCTGGAAATAAAATTACCGACATAATTCCAATTGTTAATTTTAAGAGCCTGAGAATTATTTGAATATGTGGTTGCCACCATGTCATTATAGAAATAATAGGGATAAGGTCGAATACCTACATCAACATACCCTTTTTTAAAGGATACACCAGATGCTTTCACCAATCTAGAATATTCAATTCCAGCATTAATTTCGAAAGAAAAACGTTTAAATGAAAGTTCATATCCTATCGTTAGAGGAATCTTAAAATAACTGTATCTGTTGGCATCTTGATTATTAATTTCATCAATTATCCTTGAATCATTAGGATCTACATACAAGATAACTGCAGTGTCCTGTCCATAGACTTGTAATCCGGAAATATAATCAACACTAAAAAGAGACAATTCATTTACTGTAGAAAAAACAAAAATTGAATCTGTTTTAGTATAATAGTCATATACAGGTTTATAATCATAAACCTGACTCAAATTAAAACCAGAGTTAATTTTAATATTTCTGTAATTATAGGACAAATTTAATCCTGCAGAAACACCTGATTTTTTCATGTCATATTCTTTATAGAAATCCCACCAGTAATCCTGATAAGTAGGATCTAAAACATTATCAACATCAACCATACTAAAAGGAGAAAAATAAAAATCAGCAGTCACCCCTCTTTTAAATTTATTATTTGCATAATCATTTGAAAAAGATGTAACAGTAGGAACCGAAACTACTGAATCAAGGTTTGATACAACTGTTAATGGACTAATTTCTTTAATATTAATTTTAGCATCCAATAAATCATTATTACTTATTTCATGCTCAATATCAACAGATTCAATAATATCTTTAGTTAGAACATTCTCATTGGAATTAGACAAATCAACAAATTCAATTCTTTTATTGGAAACAGCTTTAGGATGATAATTAACAGAATTGGCTGAATTTGTTGTTTTTATGTTAGAATTAGTTGATTTAGAAACAAATTCAGTCGTTTGATCTTCTTCAGGAAAGTTATCTGTAGGATTATCAGCAACTAATTCTTTTGGTTGATCAACAGCTTTATCAAGATTAATTTTAGATGCGATATTATCCGAACTTTCATTATTAAAAGTTGAATTGATCGGGCTTTTAGAAACCATTTCATCATTAAATTCAGCTTCAGAAACGGAGTTATCCAAAACAGTTGATTTGTTGATAGAATTATTTAATGGCTTTTCTATTGAAGAGTGTTCAATATTACTACTTACAGGATTTGAAGAAGAATTATCAAACAAATAGACGGCACTTAAAGAAACACCCGCAACTAAAAACAATGCACTAAATAATTTGACTTTATGAAAAATCCATAAGTTTTGGAAAAGCAAAAATCCAAAAACAGCACGTCTGACCTCCTTTTTAGGAAGCTGAGAAAAGTCTGAAAGACTATTCTTTATTAACTCATCAAACTCTCTGGAATCCATTCTTTACTCTTTTTTTTTTGAGGCTCCTTAACCCCTAACAGTGACCTTAAATATTTTCTAGCTTTAGAAAGTTGAGATTTTGATGTATTTTCAGAAATATCTAAAATTTCAGCAATCTCTTTATGAGAGTAGCCTTCAACTGAATATAGATTAAATACTGTTCTATACCCATCAGGTAATTGTTGCATTGCTTTGATAACCATATTTTTACGCTCTTGAGTTAAATCTGCGTCTGAAGAAACATCAAAAACTGGTTTTTCACCTACCTGTACATCATCAACATCTTCAGTATAATGATGTTTTTTATTATTTCTATTATGGCTAAGAGTAGTATTAATAACTATTGTTTTTACCCATGCAGTTAGGGAACCTTCGTTTCTTCCTTCAAAAGCAACAATGTATTTGAAAATTCGAATAAAAGCTTCCTGCAAAACATCTTCTGCTTCAGATTTGTTTCTACTATATCTTAATGCAACCCCAAACATAGAACCACAATATTTATTATATAATGCATGTTGAGCACGTCTTTTACCCTTTTTACAACCCTCTATTATTTCCTTTTCTGAAAGCATGTTATTAACGGCAAGATAAGTATCTATCTTGGAGTTAACAAAACTGGCGCTTAAAGAAATATCCATAGTTGAAAAAATAACTTATATACTCAAAACACTTGAAGTAAATTGAGGTTGCCTGAAGTTTTCTTTTTGTTGTGTATTAGATGATTTTTGATAAAACCATCTTTTTACTTAATTTTAGTAGATGCGAAAAAAAATCTTAGCTAATTTATTTTTTATAATAGCTATTGTTCTAGCAATTCCATTTTTAACTACTTGTAAAAAATTAGAAGATTTTGAGGGTAATAATCAACAATTTGAACTTACCAATTTTCAATTTGAAGAAGTCATTACTTTAGAAATAGACAATGATCTTTTAAATTTTCAAGGAATTGGAAATTGCATTTCTTTACCATTTGGACTCACCATTAACTATGAAGCCTTTATTCCTACAGAGAATCCAAACCCATATACTCATCTTGTATATAATGTAAAACCAAAATCTATTCAATTAGAATTGGTTAATATACCTGATTGTGATTTTAGTATGCTGGAAGATGTTAAAGTATATATTGTTAAAAACGGTACAACTGGAACTATTAATGATTTTGTTCTTCAAGATCCTAGCAACCCTTCAGCGACACACAATGCCGTTAAAATTGGCCAACACCTAAATATTCCAAATGGAATAGGTCATACTATGGATCTTGATCCAAATTATAATGCTGTTCTTGATCAATTTATTTATGATGGTTCATTTCAGACTTTTATGAGTCTAAATTTTGACAAAGCATTTACGGCAAGTACCGCAATCATTAAAGCCACTCTTGTTATGGATGTAACTCTGATCAACGAATAATCATTGTATTAATATCTCTGTTGCCCCTTCAAAACCAAACTCTTGAAATGAAGCGTCATTAAAAGAAAGTTCAGGAAAATTCTCTTTTAATTCGTTAGAAATTTCTTCTTTTAAAACACCTTTTCCTTTACCATGAATAACAATAAGCTTTTTCGTTTTCTTCTTAATAGCACTATCTAATTCTCTTTTAAAACGGTTCATTTGAATGGATAATATCTGGAAAGAAGTAAGCTGCTCATAAGCATCATATAGCTTATCAATATGAAGATCAACAATAGTTGAATTTTTATTCCCATATGCAGAGATATGATTAAATTTTTTTTGCAATTTTTTATCCTCTTGTTCTTTTTGTTCAGCAGTAATTTTATTATCCCTTTGTTTGTTAAATGCATTGGAATTTAAGCCATATGACTGCTCTTTTGAAGAAACAACTAATTCTTTAATTGAACACTGCCTATCAAAACCATCTTCATCTTCAACCAGCACTAAAAAATCTGAAATAATTTTTTTCACAACAGCAGTTCCAGTTTCATTTAAGAAACTGACTTTATCTCCAAGTTTAAATTTCATTAGCTTATTACTTCTTTAACATTATTAGCTATATTGGTTAATAAAGTTTGATCTCCAGACAAAACAGCTTCCTTTAAATCAGTAGTTAACTGATTTAAAGATACAAACTGCTGATCTGAAATTAACTTATCTAGTTCATCAACTACAATCATTAATTTTTCTGTTTCATAAATTTCATAATTAACGACCTTATCAATACAAGATAAAATATCTTCTTTTAACGAAGAATCTAAATTATTATCTATTTCAACATATTTAGAATCCTCTTGATTATTGACTTTACTAACAGGTAGATGTTCCGCCATTAATTTAAACAACAAATTAAAATCTATGGGTTTGGTAACATATCCAACCATTCCGCTATCTAAAGCCTGCATTTTACTACTCTTGAAAGCATCAGCAGAAACCCCAAGAATAGGTATCGATGAAGTGA
This sequence comes from Crocinitomicaceae bacterium, assembly GCA_002716065.1. Lineage (GTDB taxonomy): Bacteria > Bacteroidota > Bacteroidia > Flavobacteriales_D > Parvicellaceae. The sequence continues at coordinate 29,396 of PAZE01000053.1, forward strand.
TTGATGAACTTTTTAATTGCTTGGTAACTTCTGTTCCATCAATATCTGGCATATGAAAGTCCATTAAAATGATATCCGGCAACTCTTTCTCAGTAATATCTAGACATTCATACCCATTGTATGCGTGTAAAATCTCTAGGTCAAAACTCTCAAAAACACCTTTTAAAACTTCATGATTAATTTCATTGTCATCAACAATTAAAACCTTAAAATTTTTAATAATTAAACTGTAGTCAACATCATCACCAAAAATTTGAACTTTTTCTGTTTTTTTCTTATCAAAGAAAAAAGAAACGGTAAATGTAGATCCTTGATTAACCTTGCTTCTGACCTGAATTGTACCATTCATCAATTCAACTAAGGACTTTGTTATACTCAAACCTAAACCAGTACCACCATATGTTCTTGTAGTAGAACTATCTACTTGTTCAAAAGGATTAAATATTGCTTCAATATTTTTTTCATCAATTCCAATTCCTTGATCAATAACACTTAATATCAAGTTCTCATTATCCATATCAGCCTTAACTACAACAATTTTCCCCGAATCAGTAAATTTAATTGCGTTACCAATAAGGTTCAGAAGAACTTGAGTAAGCTTGGTATTATCTCCATATAATTTTTCAGGTATTGAAGATGATATCTCATAATTATAAAGCAATTTTTTCTCAACTGCCTGAGCTTTACATATATTATATGCATTTTTAACTACCTGCTCGGGACTAAACCAATCTTCGCTAAGCTCATGCTTCCCGGCTTCAATCTTTGATAGATCTAGAATATCATTTATTATGGAAGCAAGATTATTACTACTAAGCTCAATATTATCCATGTAGTTGGTAATCTTCTCAACACTTTCATTTTTACTAATTAAATTTTTAACTACATGAGAAAATCCAATAATTGCATTCAAAGGAGAACGAATTTCATGACTCATGTTAGCTAAAAATTCAGTTTTTGAAGCGTTTAATTTTTCAGCCAGATTCTTAGCCTGTAAAATTTCTTCCTCTGCTTTTTTCTTGTCAGTAACATCTATAATTTGAAGTAAAATATTAAGCACATTCCCTTGACCATCTTTCATTAATGTGATACTAGATAATATCCAAATATCTTTAGATGACTTGTGTATGTATTTTTCCTCGTGCTCAAAACCCGGTAGTCCACCATTTAGAAGTTCTTCCAACAACTTTAAATCTTTAGCTAAAAAATCTTTTTGAATTAAATCTGTAAACTTCTTTTTGAAAAGCTCGTCTCTTTTGTAACCAGTAATTTTAGCAAATGATTGGTTAACATCTTCAATCTGATAATTAGGATTTAAAATTGCTATTCCATGAAGAGCATCTTCAAATGTTTTTCTAAAATACTCTTCACTAAGCTGAAGTAATCGCTCTTTTTCCTCCTTAACAATAATTTCTTCTTCCAATTCTTTTGTTCTAAGATGGACTAAGGATTCCAACTTTCTTTTTCGCTGAATTCTAATTTTAGCCATTCTAGCTTGTTCTTGAGATAAAGTAAGCAACCTTCCAATATCTTGTATTGAATCAAATAAGACACCTATAACTTCATCACTTACACCTAAAAAGACAGTTAATCCAACAAGCTCATAGTACTTGTTATTAATTTCATAAAAGTCAATATCTAAAGAATTGATATTGGCAAGCTTAATAAGACTCTCTTTAATTAATTCTAATTTATCGTTATTAATTATTTGAGCTTCAGAAAATAGATCATTGATAGATTGATTAACTCTTTTTATTAATGGAGAATCAGAAGTGGAATAAATATGAGGAAATTTCTTTTTATCGGAGTTTATTTCAAAACTTAAAAAAACAAAACCTTTGTTAGTGTAATCTATAAATTGAGATTCATACAATTCTATTAAAATATCACCAACAGATTCATTAAGTTGAGAATGGGTTTTACCTAACGCTATTTCTTGCATCAAAAAATGCTCTGCCTTTCGAAGACTACTTGAAAACTCTCTAAAAGAAACATCTCTTGCTATAAATCTAGCGCCTAAATAGGTATTGTTATCATATATAGAGCTAACAAAAAACTGAATATGTCGTACAGCAAAATCTTTAGTAACAATTCTTAGTACAAACAAATCAATTTTCTGGGCATTAGGAAAGTTAAGTTCTATTTCTCGAGCTTTATCGATATCTTCCTGATGAAAAAAATCAAGCCAATTTTTAGTTGCTATTTCTTCTTTAGAAAAAGAAGTAATCTCTTCCCAGCCCTGATTACAAAATGTAAAAACACCTTTTTGATCAATAAAAAAGATGCCATCTTCTATTTCAGAAACAAAATTTAACAGCTCTTGCTGATGATCCATAGATTAAAGATAGTCTAAATCTAATTTAATAAATAGATTTAAAAAGGATATACAAACGGACAAAAAACAACCTGATTATTACATCATATTATGATTAACTCATAACATTTCCAAATAGGTCAAAATAATCTGCACTTTGAATTTTAACATCAACAAATTCACCAATAGGTAAATATGTAGAATCATTTTTCTTTATGAATACTTCGTTATCGACCTCAGGAGAATCGTATTCTGTTCTACCGACAAAAAAATCACCCTCTATTCTATCAATAAGAACACGAAATATTTTTCCAATTTTTTGCTGATTAAGCTCATATGAAATACTTGCCTGAAGATCCATTATCTTTTCCGCTCTTTCTTTTTTAATACTATCAGGAACATCATCATTGAAATTAAATGCATAGGTGTTTTCTTCATGAGAATAACAAAAAACGCCTAATCGATCAAATTTCATTGCTTTAACCCAATTGAACATTTCAAGAAAATCCTCTTGAGTCTCGCCTGGATAACCAGAAATCAACGTTGTTCGAATAGCAATAGAAGGTATTTGTTCTCTTATTTTAGCAATTAACTGAACTGTTTTTTCACGATTTATTCCCCTTCTCATTGCTTTTAATATTCTTGAAGAACCATGCTGAAGAGGGATATCTAAATAATTGCATATTTTGGGATTCTCTTTCATTACCTGGATAACATCCATTGGAAAACCAGACGGATAAGCATAATGCAAACGAATCCAATCAATACCATCTACCAAGCACAATTGCTCAAGCAATTTGGCTAAACTTCTTTTTTTGTACAGATCTATACCATAAAAAGTTAGATCTTGAGCAATAAGCATAATTTCCCTTACACCCTTAGCCGCTAAGTTCTTAGCCTGATCAATTAACTGCTCAATTGGGGTTGATTTATGTTTACCTCTCATAAGAGGAATTGCACAAAATGAACAAGGACGATCACAACCTTCAGCAATTTTCAAATACGCATAATGTGATGGAGTGGTCAATAAACGCTCACCTACTAACTCGTGTTTGTAATCAGCATTTAATGTTTTTAAGAGCTTGGGCAATTCCCTGGTTCCAAAGAAAGCGTCCACCTCTGGTAATTCTTTTATTAAATCGTCTCTATACCTTTCTGAAAGACAACCCGAAACATATACCTTATCAACCAACCCACTTTTTTTGGCCTCAACATAATTAACAATAGTATTAACTGATTCTTCCTTTGCATTGTCAATAAAACCACAAGTATTAATTATAACAACCTCAGAATCATTTCTTTCAGAATCATGAGCCACATCAAAATCATTGGCCTTAAGCTGAGCCATCATTACTTCAGAATCAAAAATGTTTTTTGAGCATCCTAAAGTGATGACATTAATTTTATTTTTTTTTAAGGTTTTGGTTTTCAAATCGCTTTTAAGATAAGGTTAATTTTTGAAAGCAGAATCCTTAAATAACGAATCAATAAACTCATAACGATTAAAAACCTGTAGCTGATCTACACCTTCACCAACACCAATATATTTTACGGGAACCTTAAACTGATCAGTAATTCCTATAACAACACCACCTTTAGCAGTACCATCTAATTTGGTAAGTGCTAGGGAATTAACTTCAGTTGCTTGAATAAACTGGTTGGCCTGCTCAATTGCATTTTGGCCTGTAGATCCATCCAAAACAAGCATTACCTCATTGGGTGCATCAGGCAATACTTTTTGCATAACATTTTTAATTTTAGAAAGCTCATTCATTAAATTAATCTTATTATGAAGTCTTCCAGCAGTATCAATAATTACTACATCTGCATTTTGAGATTTTGCACTCTGAAGTGTGTCAAATGCTACAGAAGCAGGATCAGCACCCATACCTTGTTGAACAATTGGAACCCCTGCCCTTTCAGCCCATATTTTAAGCTGATCAACTGCAGCTGCCCGAAATGTATCTGAAGCACCTAGAACAACCTTAAGGCCTTTATCCTTAAATTTATGTGCCAATTTACCTATTGTTGTTGTCTTTCCTACCCCGTTAACACCAACCACCATAATTACATATGGACTATCCTGAGAAGGAACTGAAAATCCATCCTGATCTTTAACGCTATTTTCTTCTAAAAGCCCCGCAATCTCCTGCTTTAAAAGATTGTTAAGCTCAGAAGCTCCTACATATTTATCTCTCTGAACTCTAGCCTCTATTCGGTCAATAATTTTTAAAGTAGTTGAAACACTAACATCAGAAGAAACTAAAATTTCTTCCAAATCATCAAGAACCTCATCATCAATTTTAGATTTACCAGCAACCGAAGAAGCTATCTTAGAAAAAAAACTTTTCTTAGTCTTCTCCAAACCCTGATCTAAGTCCTCTTTTTCCTTTTTAGAAAAAAAACTTTTCCAACTCATAACTCATAGTTATAAAAAGCAAAAGCTCCCCCAAAATGAAGAAGCTTCAGCAATTCGAATTTATAAAAAATTTATTTCTTGTTAAACCAATCGTTAACTTGCTGATTGGATACAATTTCTTCCTTAAATGAATAAGCACCTGTTTTTGGTGATTTTACCATTTTAATAACCTTACTGTGTTGCTTACCTCCACCTTTTTGTAACGATGCTACTGATTTCTTTGCCATGACTTATAATTATTTAATCTCTTTATGAATAGTATATTTCTTTAGAATAGGATTGTATTTTTTAATCTCCAATCTATCTGGAGTATTTTTTCTATTCTTAGTAGAAATGTATCTAGATGTACCTGGCATTCCACTATCCTTATGCTCTGTACACTCTAAAATAACTTGAACTCTATTTCCTTTCTTAGCCATTGTTCTAAAAATTTATGGTTGGCAAAGATATATGTTTTTATTTAATTCTTGTAGATATACTAAAAAAATAAATGCATTTAATCACTTAAATAGCTACTTTGCTTCATTAAAGCTTCAATTTCTTCAATTGTTTTTGGGACACAATCTGAAATAACTTCTGGATAACCATCTGTTATCAAAACATCGTCTTCTATACGAACGCCAATATTCCACCACTTGGGATCACAAGGTGATCCTTCAGGAATATATATACCAGGCTCAACAGTTATAACTGTGTTGGGCTGAAGCTCACCATAAGTTCCCATATCATGAACATCTAGCCCCAAATAATGGGAAGTACCATGCATAAAATACCTTCTAAGCTCACTAGGATTTTTGATTATTCCTAGTTTTAACAATCTTTGAGAGATAACTGTTGTAGCTGCAATATTAGGGTCCCAAAAACGATTACCTGCCTTAGAAGCCTCTATTCCCGCTTTTTGTGCGTCATAAACAATGTTATAAATAATTGCTTCTTGTTCAGAAAAATGTCCATCAACAGGAATTGTTCTTGAAACATCAGCTGTATATCCATGATACTCCGCTCCAACATCACTAACCAAAAGATTACTACCTTTCATTTCTTTTCTATTAGATACATAATGTAAAACACAAGAGTTTTCACCGCTTCCCATTATGGTAGGGAAACCAGGATACTCAGCACCATTTTTTTTAAATATATACTCAACAATAGCTTCTGCCTGATATTCCTTCATAGTTGGCTTTAGGGCTTTCATTAATTCTATTTGAGCTTCACATGTAATGGCTATCGCTTTACGCATTAAAACCAACTCTTCAGGTGTTTTAACCTCTCTAAGAAACGCCATCCATTGTTTAATTTTTGAATCGTCAATTAAATCCTCTTTATCTTCAGATATTTTGGCAGTTAACTGCTGCATCAAATTATATAAATCACTTTTATCAAAGGGGTCGTTTCTCACATCATTTTCCGGCTTTAGAACATATACTGCATCATAATCATCAAGATTGACAGCTAAAGTCTTAAACTCATTATTTGGAAATGAAGATTGAATTTCTAAACGATTCTTAGCCCCCTGAACGCCTAAACGTTTTCCATTCCATACTGCATCAGATTCATCATGGGGTTGAACATAAATAAGCTCATTGACATTTTCACCCGAAACATTTATTTCATCTTTTGTTATAACTAAAACACCATGAGGCTCCTGATAACCACTGAGATAATACATGTTTGGATCCTGGTGATATTCAAAATCCACATCATTAGATCGATTTCTTACTGGAGCAGAAAAAACAAATACAATAGAATTTTTAGGCATTAAGGATCTAAGTGCCTTTCTCCTAGATTTAAAAAAATTAGCAGGCAGGTTATCTGTATCGTATAAAGAAGATTCTTTTGCTGAACTAATCGTATCTATAAGTTCTTGAGCAGAAAAACAGAAAGCGAACAAAATCAAAATCAGAAAAAAAAATCCCCTCATAATTAACAAAAAAAAAGCCTTGCTATAAAGATAACAAGGCTTTTAAATAAAACAATTTATACTACATGATTCCCTGAGCTTTAGCCTCCTTTAACACAGCAGTAATGCCATTTTTGTTAATTGTTCTAAGTGCTGAAGCAGAAACCTTAAGAGTTACCCACTCTCCAGATTCTGGAATAAAAAACTTCTTGGTTTGTAAGTTTGGGTAAAACTTTCTTTTAGTTCTTCTCTTAGAGTGAGAAACATTATTTCCCACCATTACCTTTTTTCCTGTTATTTGACAAACTCTAGACATCTGTTTAATTTTTTTCGGAGTGCAAATAAAGATGTTTTTTAATTTAAAAACAAACAATACGCACTAATTTTTATCTTCTTTTTTGTTGTTTTTTAGCCATCTCTTCCATTCTCTGTTGGAATTTAGACTTCTTTTTAGGTTTCTTTTTATTCTCTTCAATTTGCAGACGAATCTTATCTTCATCAATCATGTACTTCTTTATAGCCCACATAATTCCTAAATTCATCAAGTTACCACATAAATAATAATAGCTCAACCCTGAAGAGTAAGTATTAAAGAAAAACAACATCATAAATGGAAAAATATACATAATCACCTTCATATTAGGCATCCCTGGCTGAGAAGGTGCCATCTGATTGCTGTTAAGAAGAGTGTAAAAAAGTGTTGAGACTGCCATTAAAAGTGTAAATAAGCTTACATGATTACCATAAAAACTAGATAACAATGGAATTTCAGCAGACCAAGATACAATTGCATCATAAGAGGATAAATCTTCAGCCCATAAAAATCCTTGATGTCTTAAATCTATACTAGAAGGAATAAATCTAAATACCGCTAAAAGAATAGGCATTTGAACCAACATAGGGATGCATCCAGACATAGGATTAACACCGGTCTTTCGATATAATCCCATTGTCTCCTGCTGTTTTTTCATCATTATATCCTTATCTGTTTTACCTTCATATTTTTTATTAATCTTTTCAATCTCAGGCTTTAAAACCCTCATTTTAGCAGAAGATTTATAATTTTTATAGGTAAGAGGAAGAATAATTAATTTAACTATAAGAGTAACCAATAATATAACTAAGCCAAAAGAGAGTCCAGATCTCTTAATTAAATTAAAAATGGGTTCTATTAGCAAGTTATTTGTCCATCTAAAAATACCCCAACCAAGGTTAATAATCTGATCCATTGCTAAATCGTAGGAAGACAACACCTCACTTTCATTAGGACCAAAAAAGAATTTCAAATCTGTTTTCCCAGATTCTGGATATGGGATATAAAGACTTGAATTGTAAACTATTGTATACTCATCATCTTCTGGTAATTGAGTCTGACTTACCTCACCTTCATATTTACCACCATCAGTAATTAATATGGATGAGAAAAATTTGTATTTAAAAGCTACCCAATCCAAATTACCATCGATTTGCTCCTTACCATCAGTTCTTTCAGATATATAATCTCTAGTTTCACCATCGTATCTAAACATTACTGAACAAGTCATTCGCTCATCATCGGCTAGCTTCTCAGTAGATAAACCTCTCATTGACCAGTCCAGTTTAGAACTTCCCATATCAACTTCATCTTCAACAGTAGAGTAATCAATTGAGTAATTTACGTGATAACTGTTTGATGAAAGAAAATACCTAAACATCAATGCTTTATTAGCATCTTCAGTTTTTAGTTTAAATACAAGTGTTGAATCGTTCTGAAGAACATTTTCAAAAAATAAATTTTTAGTACTTACAGGAATATAATCGCCATATTTATCTTTAATGTTAAAGCTTAATTCCTGATTGGAAGTTTGCTCTTCAAATAATTGAATAGGATTATTTATAGTATTAATAAAATCATTGTGGGTTTTATAAATATAATTTCCATTTTCATCTTTTTCAATCAATGAAACCTCAACAATTCTTCCACCTACATTAGAGAACTTAATTTTAACTTTATCATTCTCCAAAAATGAATATTGTCTTTCACCCTCAATTGAAGGATAAAAAATTCCAAACTTTTGTTTTCTTCTAGCTAATTCATCTAAAGAAAGACCATTAATCAACGAATCAGAATTTTCTTTTGAGGATTGAAGCTGAACAGAAGTTGAATTACTAACATCTACATTAACAGATGAATCAGAAATAGTCTCAGTAGCAATACTAGGATTACCATCAGCTTGTATTTCTTCAGCTTGCTGAGCTTGATTTGCTTTATTAATAGCTTCTTGCTCCTTTTGATTGACAAACATAAAAGCTATAAAAATTACACCTATTAGAAGTATTCCTGTGAGAGTATTTTTATCCATTAATTAATTCTAATGTTAATAAGAACGCAAATATATTTTTTATTGTGTTAGAAGATAAAATTTGTTGACTTCTTTTTTTAATTTATAGAGTGTAGCCGAAGAGACACGTGGAAAACTTTGTGGAAAAACCATATTTACCCACCCCAATTGAAATCCATTTGACAAATATTTTTGTAGTAATTCTTTAAGATAAAAAAATGTTAACCACTCTATTTGGTAAGAAAAAATTAACAGAAGACAAAACTGCTAATATTTTTGTAAACACAATAATAAGTGTTGTTGACAACACTTTTGACCAAGTTAGAGATAGCATAATCAATGACCCAGTTTTTGAAAAAGCTCCCCAAATTGAAGAAAATGATAGTGATAAGTTCTTAATGATTGTTCTTACAGCAAATCTTAGAATGCTCTCTAAATACTTTTCTGCATCTGAAGAAATAATCATAAAGGGCAAAATTATTGAGAAATTTGGTCGTGTTTTTGGATTGGAGTTCAATCAAATGAAAACAATTGTAAGCAATTATTCAGACTTTTGCTCTAGAGTAAATCATCCATCAAAAAATATTGTATATGGAATGTCTAAAGCAGTATTTTTTAAATATTCTCTAGGAAAATATCAAGACGATTACTTTGCCCAATTAAATGCGCCAAATCCTATTTTCCTTAAAAGGATGGATACTATTGTAGAAAATTATTTATGGGATTGGAATAATTTCTTTAATAAGTACAAAATATCCCCATCAGAATCATAACTTTTTAGGTTAGATTAAAATGTTTAGCTGCCATTTCACACACCTCATTTCCTATTGCCAAAGAAGCTGTTGCAGCTGGAGAAGGAGCATTTAATATGTGAATACTATTTTGAGAATACTCAATTCTAAAATCATCTCTAGTATCACCATCCTTTCCAAGAAGCAATGCTCTTACACCAGCCCTACCGGGTTTAATATCTTCCATTTGCAAAGAAGGAATTAACCCTTGTAAGGTTCTTAAAAAGAGTCTTTTTGAAAAAGCCCTCCTATACTCGTCAATACCAAAGCTCATGTTTTTAAAGAAAAGCTTCCAAGTACCAGAATAAGAAAGAGCGTCAATTGTGTCAGTTATGTTAAAATCTGTTTTACCATATCCTTCCCTTTTAAATGTAAAAACTGCATTGGGGCCACATTCTATATCTCCATTTACCATTCTTGTAAAATGGACACCTAAAAATGGAAATTCTGGATTCGGAACAGGGTATATTAAATTTTTAACCTTATGTTTAGCTTGATCAGTTAATTCATAATAATCTCCTCTAAAACCAACTACTTTCTCTTGAATTTTAACCCCATCTTTTTTCGCTAAACGATCTGCCTGAAGCCCGCCACAAAAAATTAGATATTTAGCCCTATAGCTTGACTTGTTTGTTGTTATTACTGTGTAATCAAGCTCATGATTAAAAGAAACTGCTTCTTCAGACAAAGCAACGCTACTTTTAGCATTTATTCCAAGTGCAACTTCTGCCATTTTATTGGTTGCTCCTACAAAATCGATAATACCGGTACAAGGCACCCAAATACCAGCTTTAGCCTCAACAAAAGGCTCAATTTCTTTTACCTGTTCAGCAGAAATTTTCTCAATTCCTTCAGTTTTATTAGCCAATCCGTTTTCAAAAATCTGATCCATGAATTTAAATTCACTTTCCTTTGTTGCAACCACCACTTTTCCACAAACGTCATGACTTACATTGTACTGTTTTGCAAATTTCACCAACTCATGTCTACCGCTCACACAATTTCTTGCTTTTAAAGAGCCAGGCTTATAATACAATCCGGAGTGAATAACTCCGGAATTATTTCCAGTTTGATGCGCAGCCAATTTTTCTTCTTTTTCGAAAAGAATGATAGATAAATCTGGATATGCTTTCTGCAACTTATACAACGTTGCAGCACCAACTATACCACCACCAATAATAGCTATATCATAATTCATTAAACAATCATTAAATTGATAAATCGTATTTTTTCTCTCTTGGAACAAACAAAAGTAAGATTAATCCAACTACAAAAAATAATGTTAAAGCCATTATTGAGTATCGAATACTAAAGGCTCCTGTTAAATAACCAAAACTTAAAATACCAATGGTCATACCAATTTTTTCAAGAACATCGTAGAAGCTGAAATAAGAAGCATGATCTTGAGTCTTAGGAAGAAATTTTGAATAAGTTGATCTTGAGAGAGATTGAATACCTCCCATTACAAAACCGACTGATCCAGCTAGAATATAAAAATGTATCGGAGAATTAACAACATAAGCACTAAGACAAATAAATATCCAGAAAATAAGCGCAACAATTAACACTTTAATATTCCCCCACATATTAGAGAGTTTAGCAAACAGCATTGCTCCTGGAATGGCAACAAGCTGAATAAATAAAATACTCACAATCATTCCTGTCTGCATATGAGATTCAACCATATCAGCTCTTTTAGAATGATAATTTTCTGACAAAACATTTAAACTAGAAAAATCAACACCAATAGACCAATCAATTGCTTCAGTACCAAAAAACTGAGCCATAGTCATTATAGTTTGCAAAGCCATACTAAAAACAAAAAATGCAACTAAATACCTTTTAAGCCTTTTTATTTTAGAAAACTCCATCCATACGGACTTTAGTTCTTTATAGCCTTGAGAGAGGACTCCATCAGATAATTTGATGTTTTCAGAAATATCACCAGGTAAATTTTTGTACGATATCTGGGCAAATCCAATCCACCAAATTCCAGCCATAAGAAAGCTGTACTTTGGACTCCAATCAAGAACCATTATAGAAAATAAACACAAAACCAATAAAATAGAACTGCCCAAATATCCTCTAGAAAAACCTTTGGCACTTATTTTATCGTGATTTTCAGGTTTTGCAATTTCAGGAAGATATGCATTATAAAAAACAATACTTCCCCAGAAGCCAACGTTGGCAGTAATGCAAAACAACAAACCCAATTCAATAGGAATCACTTCCCAAATGAACAACCCAAAACAAGAAAAAGCCCCTAAATAATTAAAAGATTTCATGAAAATCTTTTTATTGCCTATGTAGTCAGCTATACCAGAAAGAATTGGAGATAGAATACTTACAATCAGTAAAGATAGGGCTATTGCATAGGAGTATATTTCAACACTATCGAAAGATCTACCCAACACATTAGCATCATCCCCAACAATACTTTTATAATAAAGCGGAAAAATCGCTGTTGTAATCACTAGAGGATATACCGAATTTGCCCAATCGTAAAATGTCCATGCATTAATTACTTTTTGATTTCCTTTTTCAATTTGAGTTTGCATGTACGTATTTGAACAAAAATGCTAAAAAAAGCAACCTATTTAATCTACAATCTTAAACTCTACTCTTCTATTTTTAGCAAGACTAAGCTCAGAATAACTGGCAGATACTGGTTGAGAAGCATCATGATTAAAAGTAGATAATCGATCTTCAGAAATACCTTTCTTAACTAAGTAATTTTTAATCTTGTTTGCACGATTTATACCTAGATTAATGAGTAACTCATTTTCCGGATCTTTTTTAATTGCTGAAAACTCCATTTTATCAGTATGTCCATGAAGCTCTATTTTTATATCAGAATTTTCATTTAAAAGATCAACCATCTTATCTAAACCTTCAATAAACATTTTATCAATTGAAGATCTTGTTACATCAAAATAAACAGTTCCCATACTAACTAATTCATTGAGCGTATAATTACCATCCTGCTTAACTAAATCTTTATGATAAATAATGGATTCAGTATTTATTTTATTCATCTGATTAGAACAATCACAATCGGTAATATCTTCAATTAAAAACACTTCAACCTGATCTATATAGTAATAAGCTGAAGGTGCTTGAGTTCCAGTAAACCCATCTAGCTTCCCTAATTTTTCAACCTTTACATCCTTATTGTTGTAAAAATTACCAATAGTTACATATGATTCTTTTCCAGTTGATGTATACATTGCACAAACAGTTTCCCAATTGTATCTTCCGTTATACACTTTATTTTCAACATTAGTAATAACATTTCTAAACTCATCCTCTTTCTGAAAAATAACATCTCCTTTTCCTTCTAAGTATAATGGCTCTTTACCAAAATACATTCCTAAATTATTAATAGCATACTTACTTAAATCAGAAAGGCTTACATTAAATTTTACACAATACTCAACACCTTTAGACATAGGAGATAAAAGCTGTGTTTGTATATATGTTCTTGGTTCTTTATTATTATAACTGTATGCTAAAATTCCTGCATAATTATCACCATCCATTGGATATTCTTTTCCCCTATTGTTTACAGGAGCAGAAACAGGAAGATCCTTTTCCATAGAATACAAATCTGCTTTTAAAGCTGTTGGAGAATCCCATTCAGAGGCTATATTAATTTGTTTTAATTTTTTTAACTTACCAGATGTACTTTCAAAACTTGGGTTCAAAATCAAATTACTTACATCCTGAGAATAAACTTGGAAGCAAAGTGCCGCTAAAATTGTAGCTAACATTAAATTTTTCATCATTTTTAATTTATTAATTTTTATAAGTTTTAACAGCCTCAATGAAGCAGATAACTTTGTCAGGAGTGATATCAGGATAAACTCCATGACCAAGGTTGGCAATATGGCGATTTTTTCCAAACTTACAAAGCATTTCATTTGTTTGCTTTTGAATGTTTTTAAAATCCGAATACAACACACAAGGATCTAAGTTGCCCTGCAATGTTTTTTCAGGACCAATTAATTCCCTACTTTTTTTAATATCCATATTCCAATCTAATCCAATAGTATTGCATTTTAATTCACCTAATTCTTTTCTAGCGAAATATGCTCCTTTAGAAAACACCGTAACTGGAACTTCATTAATTGCATTACAAATTTCATTAACATATTTTATACCAAACTCAATATATTGCTGGTGTGTTAATATACCTGCCCAAGAATCAAATAGTTGAACAACATCAGCACCTGCACTAATTTGTGCTTTTAAATATTTAATAGTTGTTAAGGTGATTTTCTTTAATAAATTATGAGCTAATTCAGGATTTGTATACAACATTTTCTTTGCTTTACTAAAGGTTTTTGAACCCTGACCTTCAATCATATAAGAAAAGATTGTCCAGGGAGCACCAGCAAAACCAATCAATGGAACCCTTCCATTTAGCTCTTTTTTGGTAATTCTAATTGCTTCCATTACGTAGGATAACTGATCATTAACATCAGGAATCACTAATGAATCAACATCTTCATTTGTGTGAATAGTTTTTTCAAACCACGGACCTTTTTTCTCTATCATTTGATAGCTTAATCCCATAGCCTCAGGAACAACGAGAATATCTGAAAATATAATTGCCGCATCTACATCTAAAATATCAACTGGTTGAATGGTAACTTCAGCAGCTAAATGAGGGGTTTCCACCAATTCCTTAAATCCACTTAGTGAATTACGAATTGCCCTGTATTCAGGAAGAATTCTTCCTGCTTGTCGCATTAACCACACTGGAGTACGTTCTACATTCTCTCCAATTGCAGCTTTAATTAACAAGTCATTGTCTAATTTCATACAACAAATTTAGAAATCATATTGAATAAGATAACTACTTTTATAAAACCATGAAAGTTATTGTTAAAATAGCATTAATAAGCATCCTATTTTTAGTACCATTTATATTCTTTTGCCAACAAGATAGTTTATCATCAAACAACATTGCTGTAGTTCAACTTACCACTGGAAAGGAAATCAGAGGAATAGTAATCTACGAAGATGACTTAAAAATAGTACTTGAAACAGGTAAAAACAAGAGTATTGAAATCTATCGAACAAAAATAAAATCTATTA
>PAZE01000054.1 GCA_002716065.1 Crocinitomicaceae bacterium
AAAAAAAATGCTTTCATATGGGAGGCGGTAATCAGGTTGTTCCTGCTCAACGAATGAAAGATTTTGTTTACAATAAGCTTTCGGAATCATTACCTGATTCTTCGTACAAACCTGGTATAAAGTCTGTTAATCTAAATGAAGTTTTTCCTGATTTTATTACCTCAACACTAAAAGAAGGGTTTTTGAATTTTAATCAAAAATTAAAAGGGTATTTGACCAACGATGCTGTATTACACGCTTGCGAGAGTAGAACTTCTTCACCTGTTAGAATTCCTAGAAATGAATTTTTAGAGCATCCCGGTGTTAATGGGCTATATCCTTGTGGAGAAGGAGCTGGTTATGCTGGTGGAATTATTTCAGCTGCTATAGATGGTGTTAAATGTGTTGTTGCTATTTCGGAGAAATTAGTTGGTTAGCCGCTGTCTAAACAATTCACTTACTACAATTGAGCAGGAGTTACTAAGATTGAGAGATTCTGCAGTCCCTTTTCCAGGTATTGCTATTTTGGTATTAACAATAGACTGAAGATCAGAAGATATCCCGTTAGATTCATTACCGAAAATTATAGTGCTTGGTTGGTTGAATTTAATATCATAAATCGATTTTCCTTCCATAAATGCGCCATAAATTTCTGAATCTGTTTGCTTAACAAAGGTGGATATGTCTGTGTATATGGGTTGTAGTCTAAATACTGATCCCATTGAGGCCATTATTGTTTTAGGGTTAAAGCTGTCAACACTATTTTTTGAGCACACAACCTGTGAGAAGCCAAACCAATCTAGCGTTCTTAGTATAGTACCTAAATTTCCTGGATCATTAATATTTTCCAAAACAATTACATCTTTTTTAGGGTCTACCTTA
Organism: Crocinitomicaceae bacterium; assembly: GCA_002716065.1. Taxonomy (GTDB): domain Bacteria; phylum Bacteroidota; class Bacteroidia; order Flavobacteriales_D; family Parvicellaceae. The sequence goes on from PAZE01000054.1 coordinate 862, forward strand.
GGATTGTTTTTTTTTGGCAACTCTCCAATTGCTATCACTCCAGAATGATTTTTTTGATTGGAAATTCTTTGTGCATCTTTACCGGAGATAAGAATTGAATTTTTAAAAATATGATTATTTTCTTCTGTTGAAAGAAGTGCTTTAATGGGTATTTCAGAGTCAATTAATTCCTTACATGCTTTTATACCTTCGGCAATAAAAAGACCGTATTGTTCTCTTTTTGATTTTCTATTTAATGAAGAATATATTTTTAAATCACTTCTTGTGAACTGCATATTTATATTTTTGTCAAAGAAACGAATAATCTATAAGATTGAGCCGATTTAATCGATTATACCAACTTGCTTTTTTATTAGGAGTTATTACTTCTTGTTCTTTAACTAAGTATGTTTCCGATGGTGATTATTTGTTGTCCAAAAATTCTATTGAATTTACTAAGGACTCCTTATCAATAAAAAAACATCACTTAGATGTTGAAGAGCTAAGCTCAATTATTAAGCAACAACCCAATAGAAGAATTCTACTTGGTTTTCGATTTCATTTAAGACTATACAATGCTTCTAACCAGAAAAGAATTGAAAAACGTATTCCTTTAAAACAAGCCAAAGCAGACAAAAAAAATAAACGTATTGAGCTTAGAAATGAAAGAAAAACTGCAAAAAATCCATCGTATAAACCAATGATGCTGGAATCTAGGCGGTTATCCTTTGGAGAGAAGCTACGATCTGCCGGTGAACAACCTGTTGTGGTTGATCAAAATAAGGTAGAGAAATCTTCTAAGCAATTGTCAATTTACTTAATTAAAAAAGGCTTTTTTAACAATATAGTTTCGGATTCTATTTCTATTAGAAAAAACAATAAGCAAGCTGATGTACATTACCTTATTAAGACAGGTAAACCCTATACTTATAAATCCATTAACTACAGTATCTCTGATACTTTATTGGTTAAATATTTGGACAGCTTAAAACCTAATTCTTTATTAAAAGTAGGTTCAAATTTTGATACCGATATTTTAGATCAGGAACGTAAAAGAATTACCGATTATTTGCTAAATAAAGGGTACCACTATTTCAATAAAGAATTTGTTTTTTTTCGAGCCGATACTTCAGTTGGAGATGCAAAAGTTGATTTGGTAATGGGTATTCAAAATTACAAATATAAAGCTGCCTTTTCAGATACTGTTTTAGAAAGAAAGCATAGCAGATACAGAATATCAGGAATTCATTTTAGATTAAAACCAGGCTATATTGTAGATAAAACCGATACTATTCAAATTAGCTATAAGGGAGCAACTATTTCTTACAACAGCAAGCTTATATGCAAACCTGAATTATTGCATAAACAACTCTCTTTTAAACATGGCGATTATTACAGTAAGCAACATACTGAAGCTACTTATCGTAAGCTGGCGAATCTTGGTTTATTTGATAAGGTTTCCATAAAATTTGATAGCTTAAATGCCAACAAAGGACTTAATGTGTTTATCGATTTGGTAGAGGCTAAATCACAAACATTTATGCTCTCTACAGATGGGACTCACAATGAAGGCCTATTAGGAATAGAGGGAAGCTTAAATTATTCTCATAGAAATATTTTTAATGGTGCTGAGCATTTTTCTCTTTCTTTGATGGGGGGGGTGGAATCTCAATTGTTGTACACAGAAAGTAACGATAGTTTAAGTTCTTTAAATGCCATATTGTTTAATACAGTAGAATTTGGTCCCAATTTGTCGCTTACCCTGCCTAAATATTTGTTTATCAACAAATTAAAGTTTTTAAAAGACCATTCATCTGGAAGAACTGAGTTTACCGCTTCTTTAAACTACCAAAAAAGACCTGATTTTACTCGCTCTATGCAAGAGTTGTCTTTTGGATGGCATATTCATGAAAAAAAAGCAATCTCTTGGCACATTAATCCTTTAATAATAAGTGCTATTGATATTAGAAAAAAACCTGAATTTGAACAACAAATTCAAGAGCTCAATGATCAATTTATTGCTGCAAGTTTTCAGGATCATATAATTGCTGGGGGATTGTATTCTTTTGAGTATAATGGTCAGAACGATAAAAAGGTTAAAAATGTATTTTATTTAAAAGCTACGCTTGAAACTGCTGGGGGACTATTGTATAGGACACATAAGTTGCTAAAAAGACCATACGATAATACATCTCCAAATAGCTATAATTTACTGGGAATTAGATATGCTCATTTCCAAAAAATAGCTACTGACCTTAGGTACTATATTCCATTGGGTTTGAAAAGTAAATTGGTTTACCGACTTGCAGGTGGTATTGGAGTTCCTAGAGAAAATCTTCAGGAGGCATTACCTTTTGAAAAAAGCTTTTTTTCTGGAGGTGCTAATGGCATGAGAGCATGGAGAGCTAGATCTTTGGGTCCTGGAGCTTACTATGATCAGCAAAATAGATTTGATAAAATAGGGGATATTCAACTAGAAGGTAATATGGAACTTCGTTTTCCTGTAATAAGCTGGGTTGAGGGGGCTTTCTTTTTGGATGCAGGAAATGTTTGGTTAATTAATGAAGATCCTTTGCGTCCTGGTGGAAAATTCTCTTCCAATTTTATTAATGATTTAGCAGTAGGTAGTGGATTGGGTGTTAGAATGGATTTAGAGTTTTTTATTATTCGTATGGATCTAGGAATTCCAATACGAAATCCATCTATTCAGATGAATGATTTTTCAGAAGAATTTAGACCCTGGATTTTTCAAAGCTATAATTCTGCGGTTAATGCTGATAATAGGTTTTATAAATTACAATTCAATTTGGGTATAGGTTATCCATTTTAAGTTATTTATTAATGGTTAAAAGCTATAATTTTTTAGCTTTGCCCATAAATTAAAAATTTTAATAAATGTCTACTGCAAACGTAACCTCCAAAACTCTTGAACTTCTTGGTAATCAAGCAGAAAGCTTGCTTGAGCATAAGTGTACGACTATTTCAAAAGATTTACTTCATCTTCCTGGTCCTGATTTTGTTAGTGATAAATTTTCACCTTCTAATAGAAACAACCAAGTTTTAAGATCACTAGAGTCTATTTACAGCAGTGGTAGATTGGGAGGAACAGGATACGTTTCAATTTTGCCTGTAGATCAGGGTATTGAACATTCTGCTGGTGCTTCTTTTGCTCCTAATCCAATTTATTTTGATCCTGAAAATATTGTAAAATTAGCTATTGAGGGAGGATGTAATGCTGTAGCTTCAACATATGGTGTTCTTGCCTCTGTGAGTAGGAAATATGCGCATAAAATTCCATTTATCGTTAAAATTAACCACAATGAAATGCTTACTTACCCAAATACCTTTAATCAGATATTATTCGGAAGTGTTGATGAGGCATGGAATATGGGTGCAGCTGCAGTAGGAGCAACTATATATTTTGGTTCAGAAGATTCTAACCGACAGATAATTGAGGTAGCTCAGGCATTTGAAAGAGCACATGAATTGGGGATGGCTACTATTCTTTGGTGTTACCTAAGAAACAGTGATTTTAAAAAGGATGGTGTTGATTATCATGTTGCCACTGATATTACGGCTCAGGCTAATCATTTAGGCGTTACTATTCAGGCTGATATTATTAAACAAAAATTACCGGAAAATAATGGTGGTTATCCTGCTATTAACTTTGGTAAGACTCACGATAAAGTATACAGTGAATTAAGTTCTGACCATCCAATTGATTTATGTAGATATCAGGTTGCCAATTGCTATATGGGAAGAGCTGGCTTAATTAACTCAGGAGGTGCATCTACTGGAGATGGGTCATCTGATTTAACACAGGCAGTTACTACTGCAGTTGTTAATAAAAGAGCTGGAGGACATGGGCTTATTTCTGGTAGAAAAGCTTTCCAAAAGCCAATGAACGATGGTGTTACTCTGCTTAATGCTATTCAGGATGTGTATTTAGATTCGTCAATTACCATTGCATAAAAAGTAACTGGTTGCATTAAATTCTATAATTGATTAATTTTAATTTAAAATTTTAACGTATGAGTTGGTTTAAAAGAAGTGATAAGAAAATTGTTACCCCAACTAAGGATAAAAAAGAAACTCCGGATGGCTTGTGGTACAAAACTCCAAAAGGAGATTTGATAGAGACAAAAGTTTTAGAGGAAAACAATTTTGTAACTCCCGATGAAGGCTTTCACACTCGTATTGGTTCTAAACAATATTTTGAGATTATTTTTGATAAAAATAAGTACCAAACCATTGCTCCTGAACTTCAACCAGGGGATCCACTTTCTTTTGAGGATACTAAAAAGTACAAAGACAGAATTAAAGCTTCACAGAAAAAGACGGGATTGAAAGATGCTATGGAGGCAGCATATGGTAAAACCAATGGGGAACCTCTTGTTGTTGCTTGTATGGATTTTTCTTTTATTGGTGGTAGTATGGGATCTGTAGTAGGTGAGAAGATTGCTAAGGCTATTGATGTCGCTATTGCTAAAAAATGCCCTTTTATGCTAATCTCTAAGTCTGGGGGAGCTAGAATGATGGAGGCTGGATTTTCTCTAATGCAAATGGCAAAAACCTCAGCTAAGTTGACACAACTTTCTGCTGCTAAGCAACCCTATATTGCCTATTTAACTGATCCAACTACAGGAGGTGTTACTGCTTCATTTGCCATGCTAGGAGATATTAATATTGCCGAGCCTGGTGCGCTTATTGGTTTTGCAGGACCTAGAGTTATCAAAGAAACTATAGGTAAAGATTTACCAGAAGGTTTTCAAACAAGTGAATTCTTATTGGAGAAAGGCTTTTTGGATTTTATTGTTGATAGAAGAGAGCTAAAACAAAAGCTAGAACAGATCATACGAATGTTTAAAAACTAATGTTAAGGCTTTTTAGTTTTTTAGTTTTTTGTTCAATTGTCTTTTCTTGTTTCACACAAGATACCATTTTATTACATAAGAAATTTTATAGAACCCAGCAATATGCAATGGGAACTTTGGGATCTTGGTCTACAGGTAATTTAATTGTAAGTCCAATTTTATCCAATAAAATTTTTCAGAATAGTTCTACTATGTCTTCTAAGGACTATTTTCATCAAATGAATTTCAATTGGAACGTTGTTAACGGTGCTATAGCAGGTCTTGGATATTGGTCGGTTTGCCGAAGAAAAAAGAAATCTTGGAATTTATCCAATCTTGAAAAAGATAAGAAAAAACTAACTACAAGTTTATGTGTGAACATGGGCTTAGATGTTGCATATATAGTTTCTGGAATAATTTTAAACAGAGTTGGTCAAAACACTTCTTCTGATGAAAATTTAAAAATTGGCTATGGAAATTCTTTGATTCTTCAAGGCGGATTTTTATTGGCTTTTGATATTGTTTTTTTAAGCAAGGTTGTGAAAACTCAAATAAGTAAGCAATAAATTAAAATCCTCTAGCTTTAATTGCATTTAAAACAGGCATCCACGGGAATGTTTGTTCCATTAAGAACAGAAACACCAATGGGCCAAGTTGTCCATCCAGCGGGGCAGGTTTGACCATCATAAATGTACATTACTACACAAGGTGAATCAGTGTAACAAGCGTCAACGGCAGCGCCTCCAAATATTGCAACGTTGATTTGTTGAGTATTCCATCCAGCGGGACAGGTTTGACCATTATAGATGTATATCACCGCTCCTACGGATGCTTGTGCACCGTCTTGTCCATCAGCTCCGTCTGCACCAGCACAGTCTAATGCATTCCAAGTACCATCGTTATTAGTATCTTCAGAGGAATCGTTAACACCATCACCATTGGTATCCCAACAGTTAATTCCATTAGTTGAGCTACTACTTTGGGCAACCCATTCCCCACTTGAGGCGCTCCATACAAGAATGTCTCCATCAGAATTTCCAGCAGATGGGTAGTTGGCTACGGTTGTTGCATGAAGAGAGTAGGGCACACTGTTTAAGTTGCTTGAGCCTGAAATATTATTAATGGAGGAATTTACTGAAAGATTGCCTTGGGACCAGTCAATAGCAGGTGAACAGTTGCTTAAGTCAAGCTCTAAATTAATTAGTCCATAATCGTTGGTAGTTGGATTCCCGTCATAAACTGTACAGTTGCTAATGGTAATGGTGACTGGAACTGCAGTGTTTGGAAGAATGTTTCCATTGGCATCTCTAACTACAGCTTGGTAATTTATTTTTGACATAGATTGTCCGTGAAAAATTAGACTTGTGAAAATTAAAATTATTGTTGTAAGTAGATTTTTCATGTTATTTTACATTACAGATCCTTATATAAATCTTGTTAATCCTATTTCTCCAACTTTAAATTTATATGTGTCATCTAGATTTGATGATTGAATGTTTTTAAAAATAATAAGCTAATCATTGTAAAATGCTTCAACAATTACTACACAATTTAATCCACTATTATTTATATCATCAGGTACCATATATGTTACTCTGAATATAGGAGTATATTTACTGGAATTATCTTTATGTGATAACCAAAAATATCTTTCACCATAACTATAATCTTCAATGTGAAATTGATAATCATACCGAATTATTCACCATTATATTCCACTTCTCACCTTTAAATAATACCTTATATTAAGGTTGTTGAGCTTTATGTAGACTATAGTAGTTGCTTCCATTATAATAATCAACAAGAACCACAGTAATTTTTTCATAACTCTGAGTCATACTAACACTATTTGACCCACCTATTCCATTACCCCAGTTGCTAGATCCCCACTTTACTTTAATTGTATTAAAATTAGCATTTCTAACGATTATATTCCATTCTTTTCCAATGTCATTAGATGTCGTCTCTCCAACGGTTGGTAGCCAAATATATAATATGGTTGATGGACCAGCGTTTTCAGCATCTACAATAATTGTACTATAATCAAGGGTGCCATTTGTTGCAAATAACTCTTCATTATTTAATGTTGGCTCCCACAATAATGCTTTTCTTTGAAAAGTTGATTTAAAGATGACAGAATTGTCAATACTAACATCTCCATACTCTCCATTAATAAATAAAGCATCATTAATATTAATATCTATATCAGTTCCATCTCCTAATTGTATAATATCTTGTGTTGATTCAGTTAGTGTTAATAAACTTTTACCTCCAGAAATCAATGTTATATTATCATCATTAAAATGTAATTTTGTGTCATTATCATTTTTATGAATTAAATATTCATCAAATCCAGCTGTGCCTGAAACATCTAACTTGTAATTAGGTGATGTATTGCCAATACCTATATTTCCACTATTCCCTTCAATAAAAATATTATCATTTAAATTAATATCAACATCACCGCCATCGCCCATTTTTACAATATCTTGTGTAGATTTTGTAAGGGTTAATAAATTTTCGCCACCAGCTGTTAATGTAATTTCATCATTATCAAAAAAAAGTTTAGTGTCGGGATCGTCATTATGATATATATAATCGTTAAATCCAACATCCCCATCAACTTCTAATTTGTAAGTAGGATCTGATAATCCAACACCTAATCTGTTATATAAACCACTCCAATATAAATCACTAGTTTCACTTATTACTTTGCCATTTCCTGAGTAGTAAGCAATTTTCCCACTATTTCCTGAATTTATTGTGCCAAAGTAATCTGAGGGTGCTTCCCAAGTTAAAATTCCTGATATATCTGAAGTTAAAAATGCCCCAGCTCCACCTGGAGGTGTTGGAGGAAGATAATATGTGCTATTTGAATTTGTAGCTCTTGATGATAAAGCCACAAAATTTCCAGAATTATTGTATAGCTTCAATTGTCCTACATCATTTAATCCATCTAAATTCTTTGATATATCTCCCATTTTCCAAGTTCCAAAAGGTATGATATTATCTCTATGATTAAAGTTTATTTCATCAAATCCACTTAATTGAAGAGCAGATTCATTTATTAAATCTCCTTTTAATGAAATGTTTCCATTGTTATCAATAGTCATTCTTTCTTGACCATCAGTGTCGAATCTTATGATGTCTTCACCTAATATTTCTTCAACTTGAATTTTAGTGTCATCATCAGTGTCAGTTAAATAGCTGGATTTTTTAGCAACTTCATCATCTACATAAAATTTTGTGACGGCATCTTGACTGTTAATTGGGTCTGCTAGATTGGTTATATTGTTGTTTCCAGCATCATTTCCGATTAATATTACATCTATTAATGCAGGTTCACTAGAATTGTTAGATTGACAATCTAAAGCATCCCAAGAACCGTCACCATTAGAATCTTCTGATGAATCGTTAACACCATCCCCATTAGTATCCCAACAGTTAATGCCATCAGCTCCATCATTACCGTCAACTCCGTTAGTTCCATCGGTGCCATCAAGACCATTAGTTCCATCAGCGCCATCATTTCCATCTGCACCGTCTGCACCAGCACAGTCTAATGCATTCCAAGCACCATCGTTATTAGTATCTTCAGAAGAATCGTTAACGCCATCGCCATTGGTATCCCAACAATTGATTCCGTTCGTGCCATCGTTGCCATTAACACCATTAGTTCCGTCAGCTCCGTCCTGACCATCAACACCATCGGTACCATCAGCGCCATCATTTCCATCAGCTCCGTCTGCACCAACACAGTCTAATGCATTCCAAGCACCATCGTTATTAATATCTTCAGAAGAATCGTTAACGCCATCACCATTTGTATCCCAGCAGTTGATTCCGTTAGTTCCATCCATACCATTAGTTCCGTCAGCTCCGTCCTGACCATCAACACCATTGGTACCATCAGCGCCATCATTTCCATCTGCTCCGTCTGCACCAGCACAGTCTAATGCATTCCAAGCACCATCGTTATTAGTATCTTCTGAAGAATCGTTAACACCATCACCATTAGTGTCCCAGCAGTTAATGCCATTAGTTGAACTACTGCTTTGGGCAACCCATGTACTATTTGTAGCATCCCAAACAAGTATATCACCATCCGAGATTCCAGTTGATGGGTAATTGGTTACAGTATTCGCATGAAGAGAATAGGGTACACTGTTTAAATTACTTGTTCCAGAAACATTATTTATTGAAGAGGAAAGTGTTGCTGTTCCTGTAGACCAATCGATTGTGCAGGCACTTAAATCTAATTCTAAGCTAATTAAACCATAACTATTTGTAGTTTGGTTACCGTTATATACAGAGCATGAATTAATTCCATTAACTACACTAATTGTAATTGGAACAGATGTATTTGGAATGATATTTCCATTTGCATCTCTAACTACAGCTTGGTAATTTATTTTTTGTGGTGCTTGACTATAGCAAATTGAACAAATAAAAAAACATAATATGGTTGAAAGTTTATTCATTTTATACTTTTTTAATATGATAATTTCTAATAGAATTTTCGGTTTTTTTTATTAATTGTAATAAAAAAATAGTTGTTTAAAAACCACAACCAGTTGAGCATTTGGTAAACCATACTTTCATTCCATTAAAAATAAACTTTTTGCCGCTATCGTTAAGAAATTTAAATGTTATCCATTTTTCATCTCCGCCTTCAAGATTGGTGGATTGTGAAAAAGTATGACCATGATAATCTGTTGATGCACTTACAACTGTTGTGTTTCCAATTTGAACACCAGTTGAACTTTCTATATCGTTGGCATAAACTTCAATATCATCCATTGGATTGTCAAAGTATACACGATATTGGCTGCAATAATAACCTGCAGGAATTACTACGTTAACATATGCATCTGTTCCATTTGAAACTTCAATAGAACCTCCATTGTAACTTAAATCAGAAAATTCACCATTGTCATCATCGATTATTAAATCAGATGGGGTTATAATAATTTTATCTTCATAACCACGCCAGCCTATTCTTGTATTTCCATCAACATCAAGGTCTCCAACAACATCAAGGTCTCCATCTACAGCAAGTTTTGAGCTGGTTGCAAGTGTTCCAATTCCGACATTGCCTCCATCTGATAGATGAATTCCTAGATTTCCAGATTGGTCTTTAAGTTGAAGGCCAATAGCGTCTGTAGCTTCAATGTATTTAGCAACAGTTGTTCCGTAAATTTCAGTGCTACTTGTTTCGTCATCATTTCCTATTTCTATATCGCCATCGTCTTTAACTATAAAAGCTGAATTCTCATCATAATTTGATAACGAAATACTACTTCCTGAAGATGTAGGTTTAATGTTATTAGTTAATAATCTTGGAGCTCTTATACCTTCGTTTATAGGCCCTGCACCACCGCCTAAATCAAGTTTATATTGAGGGTCTCCAACTCCTATACCTAAATTTCCATCATATCTTAAAACTAATTTATCACTTGCAGTTTCAGTTGATGAATTCGTGGATCTGGTACCAAATACTAAATTTGTTCTATTATCGTTAACAGCATATTGCTCAGCTTTTATAAAAGCTGCTAACTTACCTGCTGAGATACCAGCATTTGCATTATTGTCATGGCTGAAGCTAATTCCGGAAGCTCGTTTTGAAGTAGTGTTGGATGCTTCAACAGATAAGTGTAGAGAAAGTTCTTCGGGTAAAGTTGATGCAATATGAAATTTTTCTTTTGGGGTACTTGTTCCTATTCCTAGCTTAGAATAACTTCCACTAATTGTTTCTTCAAAAATTGTTGTATTTACAAAACTCGAACCATCCCATTTTGGAATATAGTCGGTTGTTAAGTTAGTTGTAGCGAGTTTTCCATCAATTTCATCAATAGCATCTTGAACAGTAGTTGCATTAAGGCCAGAAGAAGTGCTTGAATAACTAACTTCACCTGCAGTTTGATCGTCTGTATTTGCTTCGTAACCATCTTGCAGTGAAGAAAGATCAACATCTTCGCTATTTCCATCTTCAATTCCGATAGTAAGCGTTGTTCCGTTTAAACTAGAACCAGAAATGTTTTGGTCGTCCGTACCAGAACTTGCTGGAGTTAATTCAAATTCTCCATTATTTTCATTCCAACTTAAAACATATCCATCCGAATTTACATCACCACTTGTTGGATAATTCCTTACTTGGTTACTGTAAATTGAATAAGGAACACTATTTAAATCACTTGTTCCAGAAACACTGTTTATTGAAGAAGATATAGTTAGGTTTCCAGAAGACCAATCAATAGCGGGGGAACAGTTGCTTAAATTAAGTTCTAAATTAATTAATCCATAATCGTTAGTAGTTGGATTTCCATTATAAGCTGTACATGAACCAATTGTAATGGTAACTGGAACTGAAGTATTTGGTAGTATGTTCCCATTTCCATCTCTAACTACCGCTTGGTAATTAATCTTTTCAGGAGCTTGGCTATAGCAAATTGAACAAATAAAAAAGGGTAATAATATGGTTGTAAAAATATTCTTCATATAGTTGTATTATTGTACGACCATTTTCTTAATGTTGCTGATGTTTTGTTTGCTCACTTTTATAAAGTAAACACCAGCCACCAAAGGTTTGTCTAAAATTATATTGCTAATAATATGAGTAGCTTCAGAATTTATTTCTTTGTTGTAAACACTTTTTCCATATAAATCGAATATGGCAATGGTAATTGGTGCTTTTTTGTTGTTAAATCCTGATGCGTTTAAATAGAATTCTGCTCCATTATTAGGATTGGGATAGATGTTTAGTTTTGATGAATTTTTTGTAAAAGACGATGATTTGAGTGTGCCCATGTACTCTATATAACAGGGACCTTCGTTTGGAATAATAATTGGAAATGAAGTTGCTGATGGGTTGTACCCATTTTTAACCCATGATGATGCCTCAATAATTAGCGTTTGACCTATGTAGTTAGAAGAGAGCTTAGCATTAGTTATACCCATAGAGCTAGGGCATCCTTTTAAACAAAGTTTTTTTCTATTGGCGTTATTTGCAGTAGTGCAAGATTTAATTAAAGTTCCATTAGTTTCTTTAATGTTAAATATGTATTTATATTCAAAATTACTACTTATTGAGGGTGTTATTTCAGCTTGAATAATGTCTCCGTTATATATTTGTGTTGCATTATTTACATCATCACATGTAATGAGACTAACAGTTGGGCCACTGCTTGGAGATCTAATAAAGCAAGACTCACCATAGCTTGTTATTCCGCCACCATGTTTTTTGAAAATTCGTGCTTTAACTTTAACCTCATAAACTGTATTTAAATCTAGGAGTTGAACTTGAGGGTGGTCTAATGATGTTTGTCTGGTTTGAGGTTGTGATGTAGTGGTGGTTGTGCAGGCAGCAACTAGTGTATTGGTGTTAGTTTCAAAAAAATGAAATATGTAAGTATGTGCTGTTGATATTGCAGAAGCTTCTATAATTTCGTTAAATGATTGGAGTTGGAAAGGGTTGTTGACATCATTCGAGCAATTGGTTAATTCTGTTGTAACTCCGCCTGGAGTTTTGACATAGCAAGCTTTCCCAAAAGAGGTTAACATACCAGATATTCCAGCTGAAGGCTTTTTAAATTGTGTTCTAGCTTGAACTTTGTAAGTTGTGTTGGGTTCAATAAAATTTGTAGTGCTTGTTGGTGGTGTAGATGCAGGGAAATTTGATGGGTTACCACCATTTGAAGATCCAGTTAAGTTGTAAGCGTTTCTGTTAGACGAAGTTGGGGAATTTCCGTGCTTATATTTAACGGTAGTTTCATTTCCAGAAACGTCAATTTTTGCTACCCTCCATTCATGTTTCCATATTTTGGCAGAATTTCCAAATTCAACTACTTCAAACATTTCTGTATTTGTAGATAATTCATAAGGAGTTTGATAATCGGTGCTACAATTGACTAAATGAGTAGTGAATAGGTGATTAAACCCTTGGCTGGAGTTATCGATACTATTGTTTGATAAAGTTGTTATAATAGGTTCCCCAACTGAATAAGTAAAACTTCCGTTAGAATTTGAATATTCAGTTCCGCTACTTCCAATTAATTCTTGAGAAAAAACAACACCATGAGTAAAAATAAGAATTAAAAATAATATATTGTTAAATGTGGTTTTCATTCGCTTTTTTAGAAATAAAAATTTAAAAAAAACAATTTAATAAATTATTGTTTTATATGAAATTCTTTTAGATGAATCTTTTAATATTACTGATGAAACTTTTCTAATAAGATAAGTGGTGAATTTTATTAACTTTGAAATACAAAGTAAAATAGATATGGATAATTCAAAACATCTCGATGATATAAAGGATATCAAAAAAATGATGGATAAAGCAACTAGGTTCTCAAGTCTTAGTGGTTTTTCAATTGTTTTTGCAGGCTTGTTGGCAATAATAGGTGGGTTTATAATTTATTCTGATTTGGAGTTTTTTCTTCATGATGGAAAATTAATAGGTTATTCTGGATTAATTGAAGGTGAAGCTGGTAAGGAAGACCTAAATAGAAAAATTAAATTATTGCTCAGTGTGGGTAGTTTGCTTTTTCTTATTTCATTTTTAAGTTTTTATTTTTCTGGTCTTCGAAAATCCAAAAATCAACAAGTGGAATTTTGGAATTCATCCATGAAAAGAGCTCTTAGGGCGCTATTTATTCCTGTGATTGCAGGTGGAGTATTTTCTATGATGCTAATAAATCAAGGTTATGTTGGGATGATCGCTCCATCAACATTGATTTTTTATGGATTAGGCCTCATTAATGCCAGTAAATTCACTTATGGGGATATTGAAGTATTAGGATATATCCAATTATCCCTAGGGTTAATTTCCTCATTTTTTATGGGATATGGTTTGCTTTTTTGGGTAATAGGATTTGGGGTTTGTCACATTGTTTTTGGTTTTATCTTTTTCTTTAAATACGATAGAAAATAATTGGGTGGAAGGTTTTGATCAGTTAAATAAAGCTTTTGATAGCCGAGTTAGAATGGGAGTTATGTCCATTTTAATTGTAAATTCTTGGGTGAGCTATAAAGAGTTAAAACAATTACTTGATTTAACAGATGGAAATTTAGCTAGTCACATAAATGCCCTTGAGAAATTGAATTATTTGGAAGTGAAAAAACAATTCATAGGTAAAAAACCGTTAACAACCTACAGAATAACTAAAATCGGTAAAACCTCTTTTGAGCAACATATTAATGGTCTAGAAAAATTAATACAAGGTTCTATCTAAAAAAATTATATTTTTGTGAGGTATTTTAAACATAAATTTTAAACATAATCATTCATGGATAAGCCAATAAGAATAGTTTTTAGTGTTTTTGTTATGGTTCTTCTAGTTGTTGGTTGTCAACCAACTGAAGAAAAAACAGAGCCGGTTATTGATGATTCCTCTGAGGTTTCTGTTACTTTTCAAGTGCCAACTCCTAATGAGCTTTTTACACTTTTTGACCAGGTTAATGTGAATTTTAATTCTGATTTATTGAGTTCAACTGAAAATATTGAGCAGAAATATATTTCAAACAAAAATAAAGCTTTATGCTTTGGAGTTTTTTCAGCCGATTTAGCATTTGCCGCTAATTTTGGAGAGGCATCTGAATCCCTAAAGTATTTCTCGGCTATTCGTAATTTAGGTGATCAGCTAAATGTCAATAATGCTTTTGATCAAGTTGTTTTTGATAGAATTGAAAAAAATATTGATCAAAACAACAACGACTCTCTTTTTAGTCTTTCTAGTGAA
>PAZE01000055.1 GCA_002716065.1 Crocinitomicaceae bacterium
CCTGATTTAACCAATAAAGTTGTACAAGGTTATGATGCTGTAGATAACGATAATGATCCAACTGGATGTGGGTCAAATTCAGGGTTTCATGGCTCACATGTTTCAGGAATCGTAGGTGCTGAAACCAATAATGGCTCTGGAATTGCTTCCATTGGTTTTGATGTTAGTATAATGCCCATTAAAATTGGTAATTGCAACGGTTCTCTTACAGCAGGATATGAAGGCATAGTATGGGCAGCAGATAACGGTGCAGAAGTAGTAAACATGTCCTGGGGAGGTGGAGGTCAAAGCAATTATGGGCAAAACGTTTGTACCTATGCTTGGAATGCTGGTGCAATTCCTGTTGCTGCTGCTGGAAATGATGGCGTTAATTCCGTATTTTATCCTGCTGGTTATAATAATGTTATTTCTGTTGCCTCATCAACAGTTGGAGATGCAAAATCAAGCTTCTCAAATTATGGCTCTTGGATTGACATAACGGCTCCTGGATCTAGTATTCTAAGTTGTAATGATGGAAGTAGTTATCAGGTAACTCAAGGCACCTCTATGGCTTCACCCATGGTAGCTGGTTTATTGGGATTGATGAAATCTTATGCTCCAAATGCTACTAATACAGACATCATAAATTGCATGTATTCAAGTGCAGAAAACATTGATGCTTCAAACAGTAATTATGTTGGTCAATTGGGTGCAGGAAGAATTGATGCTTATCAAGCACTTGTTTGCTTAAATGCTTTCTCATTCACTTTAGATGCTGCTGTTTCTGCTATCAACTCACCTGATGCAACAGTATGTGGATCATCTGTATCTCCAGAAATTGTAATACGAAATTATGGAAGCTCAACGCTTACCTCATTAACCATTAATTACCAAATTAGTGGAAATGCTGGACAAACTTACAATTGGTCTGGAAATTTAGCTTCTGGACAGACAGAAACAGTTACTCTTCCCAATCAACCTTTAGCAGATGGCAGCTACACCTTTACTGCTTCTAGTTCAAATCCTAATGGAGCTACCGATCAAAACCCATCAAATGACCAACAAACATCGTCTTTTGCAATAGCATCTACAGGTCAAAATGTTGATATTACTATTGTTACCGACTGTTTTGGAAGTGAAGTCACTTGGACGATTACTGATGTAAACGGGAACACAATGGCTGATGGAGGACCATATACTGACGTTACTGGTGGTCAGACCAACACATCTAGTGCTTGTTTAGTTCCGGCCTGTTATGACTTTACCATAAACGACACCTATGGTGATGGAATGTATGGGAGTCAATGGAATAGTTGTTCTGTTGATGGGGATTACTACATTAATGATGCCAATGGAACAACAATATTGCAAATGACTGTTGCTAACGCAGACTTTGGCAGTAGTACAACGGACAATTTTTGCATAACTTCATTAAATATTGATGATGATGCTAGTATTCAGCAAATTAATCAACCTAATGGATCTACTTGTTCCAACAATATAGATCCAGAAGTTCAAGTCATCAATTTTGGGAATCAACCTCTTACCAGTGTTGATATTAATTATCAACTTTCTGGAGGAAATCTACAGACCTATTCTTGGACAGGTTCTTTAGGCTCTGGTCAATCTTCTTCTGTAACTCTGCCAAATCTTACACTTACTAATGGTGCACAGACTTTTACTGTTTATACTTCAAATCCTAATGGAAATCCTGATCAAAACACTACAAATGATACCCTTCAAACTAATGTAGTTGTATATACATCAAGTCTACCTCTTCCTTTTGTAGAATCTTTTGAAAGCAATTCGCTTACTACAAATTCATGGAACTTAGAAAATCCAGATAATAGTGAAACATGGGAAATAGTGACTATCGCAGGAACAACTCCTGGAGATAAAGCCGCTAAATTAAACTTCTTTCAATATTCACAACTTGGGCAACGAGATGCACTTGTTACTTCACCATTAAATTTTAATGGCTATACTTCACTTGATTTATCATTTGAACATGCCTACAGAAGATATGATCAAAACAGCACAGATTCTTTAATTGTTTCTATTTCAACCGATTGCGGTTCGACATATACTCGTTTATTGGAACTTGGAGAAAATGGAACTGGAAGTTTTGCTACTGCTTACACCAACACATCAGCTTTTACACCTTCTCAAAGTTCAGATTGGTGTATGGGAACTATTGGGGCCGATTGTTTTTCTGTTAACCTAGACAATTACATAGGTAACTCTAGTGTGATTGTAAAATTTGAAAGTTATAATGCAGGTACTAATGGGAATAATCTTTTTATTGACAATATTAATATTGATGGAACCGCAAACGCTGCTCCACCAACTGCTGATTTTAACGCAAACTCTACCACTATTTGCGAAGGTGGAACAGTTCAATTCAACGACCTATCTTTTACAGGTGTAACATCTTGGGATTGGGATTTTGGCGATGGAAATACATCTACAATTCAAAATCCATCTCACACATATTCTAGCTCAGGAACTTATTCCGTTACACTCACTGTTACCAATTCAGTTGGAACTGACACATACACTCTAACAAACTATATTACAGTGTCAATTTTAGATGATGCAACAATTAACCCAGTATCTTCATTGTGTGTTTCAGATCCATCTATAACCCTTAGCGCTGCTAATTCTGGTGGTTTATGGTCTGGGAATGGAGTAAATTCCAATGGGGTTTTTAATCCTTCAAGTGCTGGAACTGGCACGCATACAATAACTTACATAACTACTGGATCTTGTCCAGACACCTCAACCATTGATATTGTTGTAACAAATCAAGCTGATGCAACAATTAACCCGGTTAATTCAATATGTTTTAGTGGAAATCCAATTACATTAACTGCTGCAAGTACAGGCGGAACATGGTCTGGAACTGGAATAACAGATCCTAATAATGGTATTTTTGACCCTTCTGTTGCTGGAATTGGAACTTACACAATTACATATACCATTTCTGGAAATTGTGGAAATACTGCTTCTACAATTATTAACGTTACTAATGCATTAGACGCAACAATTAATAGTGTTGGCCCTTTTTGCAATAACGAAAATCCTATAACTCTTTCTGCCGCATCTCCTGGAGGAGTATGGTCAGGTACTGGAATTACAGATCCTAACAATGGTGTTTTTGATCCTTCTGTTGCTGGATCTGGATCATTCACCATAACATATACTATTTCGGGTAGTTGTGGTAATTCAGCTACTACAGTGATTGATGTTACCAACTCATTAGATGCTACTATAAATCCAGCTGGACCTTTTTGTAGTAACGACAACCCTGTAACTCTTTCTGCTGTTAGCCAAGGAGGTACTTGGACAGGAAATGGAATCACCAATGCTACAACTGGAATTTTCGACCCCAGCATAGCAGGTCCTGGAACTCATGTGATAACATATGTAATCATGGGAGCATGTGGAGACTTATCTACTATTCAAATAACAGTAGATGAAGGTAATGCGAGTTTTACACTACCAACGGACTCTATGTGTACTAACAATTCACCGCTTCAATTATCTGGAACTCCTGCTGGTGGTTTTTGGTCTGGGAACGGTGTTAATTCAAATGGAGTTTTTGACCCTTCATCTGCTGGTGTTGGAACACATTCAATTTCTTACTCAATTACTGGTTCATGTCCTGATTCATATTCTCAATCAATCGTGGTCCAAGAAAGCGTTAATGCTTCTATTGAATATGTTGGGAACCTTTGCTCAACAGGCTCTTCAGTTCCTTTAGTTGGAACCCCTAGTGGAGGTAGCTGGTCTGGAACCGGAGTAAATGCTAACGGAATTTTCGATCCTTTTATCGCTGGAGTTGGTTCTCACAACATTAACTATGTTGTTGATGGCTTATGTGGAGACGAAACGTCAACTATTATTGTTGTTGATGATTGTTCATCCATTGATGAAAATTTAATTTCTTCAATTTCTGTAATACCAAACCCTAACAATGGAGAGTTCACATTATCTATTGAAGGGGGTAATACAGAGAATTTTGTTGTAGAAATTTATAGTCAATTAGGAAAACTTATTTTCTCTGAAGAATTAAATAAAACCAATTCAACTACAAACAAAAACTTAAAATTAAGTCACATTGCCAATGGAATTTACATTATAAAAATTGGCAACGTAACTAAAAAGTTTGTTAAAATGTAATCAGTATGCTCTTACATTTTTACCTTCCATAAAGTTAATAAATGCTTTATTAACAACCTTATTACCCCCTGGAGTGGGATAATCACCTGTGAAATACCAATCTCCTTTGTGGTTGGGGCAAGCTTTATGTAAATCTTCAACTGTCTGATAAACAATCTGAACTTCACAGTTTATATCTTTATGTGTTAACAACTGTGCTACTTTTTGTGAAATTTCTTTATAAGTAAATGGAGAATATATCTCTTTAACGTAATTTTTTATGTCGTTTTTATCCAGTCCTTCCTGATGTTTGCACTTTTTATATACGTCATCTAATACAGCTTCTTTTCCTGAATCTTTAAGCAATGCAATAGCAGCCTGAAAGGCAATAAAATCACCAAGCTTTGCCATATCAATTCCGTAACAATCTGGATACCTAATTTGAGGGGCTGAAGAAACTATAATTATCTTCTTTGGTTCCAAACGATCTAAAATCCGAATAACACTTTGTTTTAAGGTGGTTCCTCTTACAATTGAATCATCAATAACCACAATGTTATCTTCTTTTCTTTTAATGGAACCATAAGTAATATCATAAACATGAGCAACCATTTCATCTCTTGAATCATCCTGAGTTATAAAGGTTCTTAGCTTAGCATCCTTCACCATGATTTTATCCGCTCTTGTTCGGATAGAAAGTATTTTTTTTAAGTCACTCTCATTAGCGTCTTTGGGTAAATTTTTAATTTTTTTGAGCTTTACATCACTTAGATAATCCTCTGTAGCTTTAAGCATGCCATAATAAGACATTTCAGCAGTATTAGGAATAAAAGAAAAGACTGAATTTCGCAAATCATAGTTAATCTCTTTAAGCACTTCTTTGGTCACCAACCTTCCCAGCTCAAGTCTTTCTTGGTAAATATCTTTATCAGTTCCTCTAGAAAAATAAATTCTTTCAAAAGAACACTTTGCATCTAATTCTGAACTGCGAATCATTTTTTCACTAGTTGATCCATCTTTTTTTATAATTAAAGCATGACCGGGAGTTAATTCATTTATATCTTCCCATTTTAGGTTGAATGCCGTTTGTATGACTGGTCTCTCCGAAGCCACCACTACCACCTCATCATCTTCATACCAAAAAGCAGGTCTAATTCCGCATGGATCTCTTAAAACAAAAGCATCACCATGACCAACTAATCCAGCCATTGCATAGCCCCCATCCCAAGTTTCTGCAGAATTTATTAATATTCTTTGCAAATCCATGTTTTCTGCTATTAGACCAGAAATTTCTTTATTGGTATGCCCTTTATTATCGTACTTGTCGAAAAGATATTGATTTTCCTGATCAAGAAAATGACCTATTTTCTCAATTACAGTTACCGTATCTGTTTTTTCTTTTGGGTGTTGCCCAATATCAACTAAAAGCCCAAAAAGTTCATCAACATTGGTAAGATTAAAATTCCCTGCAACTACTAAATTTCTTGTCATCCAATTGTTTTGTCTTAAAAAAGGATGACAACTTTCAATGGTATTTTTTCCAAAAGTCCCATATCTTAAATGACCCAAAAAAAGCTCCCCTGTGAAAGCATAATTCTCCTTTAAATATTGAACATCATTAAGCTTTTGAGGATCATCCTCTTCTAATTTTTGAAAACGCTTGTTGACATAAGAAAAAATATCTTGAATAGGTTTGGAATCAACACTTCTATGCCTACTAATGTATCTAGTTCCCGGAGGAACATCTAGCTTTATGTTGGCCAAACCAGCACCATCTTGACCTCTATTATGCTGTTTTTCCATCAACAAATACATTTTATTTAAAGCATAAAATGCAGTGCCGTATTTTTTTAGGTAAAATTCAAGAGGTTTTTTTAGCCTCAACAAGGCTATTCCACATTCGTGTTTAATGGCATCACTCATTCAGCAAAAATAATTAATTCATTAATACAACCATTAGAAGATTTATACGTTTATCTTTTTGAAGATAAATCTGAGAATATTTAGGTTTTCTTGTTGAACTTTTCTCTGCATTGTAATGAAGAAAATATTTCTATCAATCATAGCGTTAATTTTTTTAGTTAAAACTAATTTCTCTCAGCTCTCAACTAGGGCTCAATTTATTGAGAATAAAGGGCAGTTTTTAGAAAATATTGATTATAAACTTTCATTAAGCAGTGGTGAAGTTTTTTTTGAAGGAAATTGCATAACCTACAACTTTTTCGAAAAAGGTAAAGTGTCGGCAATTAGACATGGTGATTCTTCAGTTAACTCAAATATTAATGGCCATGCTTATAAAGTAAATTTAGTAGGATCAAATACGAACTATTCTAAAAAAGGATTGCTAAAAACGAAAAACTTCTACAATTTCTTTAAAGGCAATAATCCTGAAAAATGGGCTAGCAATGTTCATGCTTATAGAAAAATAGAATACGTTAATATTTACGATTCTATAAACATGCAAGTTTATCAAAAAAACAATCATTTAAAATATGATCTAATTGTAAAACCAGGAGCAAAGACAAAAGAAATCAAACTTTTTTACCAAGGTGCAAGTAAACTGTCAATTGTTAATGGGCACCTAAACATTACAACGTCTGTAGGGAAAGTTATTGAACAAAGCCCTTATGCTTATCAATTTATTAACGAAGTTGAAACTAAAGTGAAATGTAATTATTCGCTTAACAATGACACCTTAGAATTTGTTTTTCCAAATGGTTACGACTCTTCTAAAACATTAATTATTGACCCTCCTATTTTAATTTTCTCCACATTCACAGGGTCATCATCTGATAATTGGGGATTTACTGCAACCTATGATGATTTAGGCAACATGTATGTTGGAGGAATTGTATTTGACATTGGCTATCCAGTTTCTTTAGGAGCGTTTCAAACAACTTATGTTGGAGGAACCGGAATTAATTATCCCGGTACAGATATCGCCATAACCAAGTTTTCAGATGACGGAACTCAAATTCTATACAGCACCTATATTGGAGGAACCGGAAATGAAAATCCTCACAGTATTGTATGTAATCAAAATAATGAGCTATATGTATTTGGATCCACTTCTTCAGCAGACTTTCCAACACTTACCAATAGCTACGACAACACCTTTAATTTAGGTACAACATTTCAAAACAGTGTAATGAATTATATTGATGGAACAGATGCTTTTGTAGTAAAAATAAACCCTGGTGGAACTAATCTATTAGGAGCTACTTATATTGGAGGTTCTGGAAATGATGCCGTTAACTTATCTGCCGCACTTAAGAAAAATTATGCCGATGAATTTAGGGGAGAGATTATTGTTGATGCTAACGACAATTGTTGGGTAACCACCACTACCCTTTCACCTGATTTCCCCGTTGTTGGAGCAGCTCAAAATTCTTACAGTGGAATGCAAGATGCCATTGCTTTTAAATTTAACTCTGATTTATCTTCTCTTTTGTGGAGCACTTATCATGGAGGAACCAATGATGATGCTGGATACTCAATTCAACTCAATTCATCAAATGAACCCATAATTGCCGGTGGAACAATGAGTACAGATTTATTTACTTCCGCTAGTGCAATTAATTCATCCAATTCCGGAAATCAAGATGGATTTATAGCAAAATTTAATTCAACCGGAAATACCATTAATGCAGCTACCTATATTGGAACAGCATCCTACGATCAATGCTATTTTATTCAAACAGACCTTAATGACAACATCTATGTTTTTGGTCAAACAGAGGGGGTTTATCCCATAACACCCATAACAACCTACAACAATCCTGGTAGTGGTCAGTTTATTCACAAACTAAACACTAATCTATCTACAACAGAATTTTCGACAGTCTTTGGCAGTGGTAGTGGGATTAACATTGCTCCATCAGCATTTTTAGTTTCTGATTGCGAGCTTATCTATGTTTCTGGGTGGGGAGGAAATGTCAACACAGTAGGCAACACCTTTAATATGCCTATAACTACAGGAAATACCTTCCAACAAAATACCGATGGAAGTGATTTTTATCTAGGCGTATTTACTCAAGATGCAACAAGTTTGCTTTATGCCACCTATTTTGGGGGGGCTAACGCAACAGAACATGTTGATGGTGGAACCTCAAGATTTGACAAAAATGGAAAAGTATACCAAGCCGTATGTGCAGGATGTGGTGGAATTTCAGACTTCCCAATATCTCCTGGTGCTTGGTCAAGTACAAATAATAGTCTCAACTGTAATTTAGGAGCTGTTAAATTTTCATTTCAAAACATAACTCCTGTTATAAGCATTCCTCAACCCTATGTCTGTATGCCTAATTCGTATCAGTTCAGCAACTTATCTCAAGGGGGAAATGAATACCTGTGGAATTTTGGTGATGGAACTACTTCAACACTTTTTGCTCCCTCTCACATCTATCAAGATACTGGGCATTATGAAGTTACACTAATTGTTTCAGATTCATTAGGTTGTGTTGATCCTGATACAGCAAGTATCTTTATCGATGTATTCAATATTAATAATGCTAGTATACAATCCGTTGATACCCTTTGTATAGGAGATACTATTCAGCTCAACGCTTTTGGTGGAGCTACCTACCAATGGTCGCCTTCATATGGATTATCAAATAGTACAATTGCTAATCCAATTGCTTTTCCAGACTCCAACATAACCTATATGGTAGTTGCTACAGATAGTTGTGGGGTTGACACTGCCTACACAAGCTTAATCTATGCCGTAGAACCAACATCAATTATGAATGACACTTTGATATGCTTAGGAGATATTGTCACATTAAATGCCTATGGAGGAGTTAATTACAATTGGTACCCAACAACTGCAATGATTAATCCAGGTGCTCAAAATCCCAACATAACTCCAACTGATTCAACACTTTACTTTGTGGATATCACCACTGCTAGTGGATGTATAATTACAGATAGTGTAATGGTAGGTGTAGAAAATTCTCCTCCGCAACCAGTTCTACCAAATGACACTACCATTTGCTCTGGAGACACCATTCAAGTTTCGATTCTTGGCGTTTCTAACGCTACTTGGTCACCAAATTATGGTCTTTCTAATCCAAATAGTACAACAACAGCAGTATATCCTACAACCTCCACCTCATACAATATAACATTTGAAAACACCTGTGCGATTGTAAATATGGACTACACCATAACTGTTATTGGCATATCCTCTCAAGTAGTTGATGACACAATTATATGCCCTGGAGACACTGCTAATTTATGGGCAACCAATGGTTCTAACTATTCATGGAGTCCTATTGAGACGTTAAGTAACCCTGACAGTAGCTTTACTCTTGCTTTTCCTTTAAACCCAACAACTCACACAGTTGAAGTTCAAAATAATGCGGGATGCTCTATTTCTGAAGAAGTATTGGTTGATTTACACCCTCTTCCATTTGTTAGTGCTGGATACGATATTTACATACAATTTGGTGATCAAGTAGAACTTCAGGGGGAAGCAGACGCCTCTTTTTACTGGTATTCAATTGATAACATGTCTTGTTACGATTGTTTAAATCCTGTGGTATCCCCAACTATTAGTTCCGAATATTTTATTTATGTAGTAGATACTAATGGTTGTGAAAACAAAGACTCCGTAAAAGTAATTTTAGATGGTGCTTTATATGTTCCAAATGCCTTTACTCCAGATGGAGATGGAATTAATGATTACTTTGAAATTAAAGGTAAAGAAATAAAAGATTTTGAATTATGGATTTTTAATAGGTGGGGGGAGCTAATTCATCACACTAAAGAAATGACTGATTACTGGGATGGAACCTATAAGGGATCTCCAAGTCAAATTGACGTGTTTGTTTGGAAAATAAAATACGAAGATTACCAAAAAAAGTATGGTGTCCTGGTAGGACATGTTAGTTTAATTCGCTAGTCTTTATCGGTAAATCGAGGATCAGCATCCATCACCTCTCCTGATATTGGACAAGTTCGTAGTTTTTCATCATTGTAAAACTTTTTAAAAACTGGTAAAAAGTCTTTTTCAATATTTGTTAAATGAAAATACTCCTCATATAATAATGCATTTTCTTTATCAGAAAACCACATTAAACCATCTTTATGATGTGATTTCCTTTTTCTTTCTATCACAAGACCAATAGAATTGGCAGGTCTAATTGGTGAATGAGGAACTTTAGCAGGCAGCAAAAACATTTCTCCTTCTTTAATGGGTACTTCCACAGCCTTACCGTCAACTTGAATTTTAACACATATATCACCTTCAACCTGATAAAATAATTCTTCAGTTTCATTGTAGTGGTAATCTTTTCTAGCATTGGGTCCAGCTACTACCATTACAATATAATCCTCAGAAAGAGGATACATATTTTTATTTGCAACAGGAGGTTTAAGTTTGTCTTTATTGTCTTTGATCCACTGATCAAAATTGAAAGGCATTATTATATTCATAAGTTGTGTGTTTAATAAAATATATACTTTGTTAGTGTATCTCCAGCACTGCAAAATACACTATCAGTGTAAGAATAAGTAAAATTATCTTTAGTTACAAAATAATCAAATTTCACCATTTGATTCCCATATACTTGACATTGAATCGTAGTATCCACAGTCGCACCTGTCATAGTTACTATGTTGGTAAAACAAGAGCCAACCACAGAACTAATTAAATCTGCATTAAGTATCACTTGATCATTAGCATTAAATGGAGAGTTATTTTTTAAATTAAGTAATAAATAACTTGATGAATAGATATCAAAATCTATAGTATTAACCTGATCAACAAAAAGTAAATCTGGATTCATTAATGTTTGATCTGAAAAATAACCATCTTTTGAAAATGTAAAGCGGTATTCAAGAGCATTTCTATTTTGAAAAGAGAATTCGTAAGCACCATTTGCATTGGTTTTTGCAGTCTCTATTTGAGTGAATGTATTTGAAAAAGTAGTTCCTCCTACATCTTTAACTTCTAATAGAACATCAACATTTTCAATAGGAAAGCTGTTAATTCTATCGGTTACAAAACCAGAAACATCTATAGTGTTATCTGAATTTTTCTTACATGAAAAAATCATAAAAACACTTATCAAAAGGACCCCTATTCGTGCCATATAACAAATATAACAAAAGCTTAATATTGATTATGAAACTCCTGGACACTCTTTAAAACAGCTTCATAAAACTCGTTAAACTCATGGTTATATGCGGCTTTATTTTCAACATATATACTATGAAAAGTTTGTATATCTAAGGGCAAACCTACTCTGTGAGAAAGAGCCTCTATTGCCTTTTTAATACCTGAAAATTTTCGATAACTATTTAGCCAATCGTTCTTTCTCATATAAAAATACATCAATCTTATTTTATTGGGCATCATTGTCTTTTTTTGATCTAAGAAACAATAGGCCTCATTTATTGAATCTGGAAGCGAAAATGAATAATGATAACTCCAATTTTCCCAAAGCAAATAATCATACAATATATCGGTTACTACACCTGAAAGCTTATCAATTTTACCATAAAACCTTCTTTTACTTTTAAGATAAAGAGGATGATTATCTGTAAAATTATCGATGTGTCTATGCAATATTATGCCCTTTCTAACATCTTTATGATAATCTAGAAAAGCACTACCTTTTATAGCGTCTCCAATAAAATTCCCATACATCAATTCTTTATTCTTTCCTGAAAGAATAATATGTACCAAGTAATTCATTAGTTAATTGGAATAAAAAACAGCTATTACCTGATCTGAAAGTGCAAGCTCAGATGATTCCCAAGAAACATCTACATCTTTAATTCCATAACCCAATAATACTTTTTTTGTGGATGGTCCGATTGCTATTACTTTTTGATCTTCAACTAATTTATTAGAAGCATAAAAAGAGTGCACATTACTTGGACTAGTAAAAACAAGTAAATCAACAGTGGGAATTGTCAATTTTTTTTCTTTAATGGTATAGGTAATTTGCTCAATGAGCTGCTTAGAATTAATTTTTGACTGAACAGTCCTTAAAGAACGGTCAGAAACGGGGAAAAAAACTGAGGCATTATCTAGTGTTTTTAAAAAATCAAAAGACACTTTTTCAGGGTTACCATTGCCAATAAAATCAACTTCATATCCTAATTTTTGTAAGGCTAAGGCTGTTGATGTTCCAATTGCAGCTACTTTTCTTTTTAAAATTTCTTCTTTATAATCTTTAGAAATAGACAAAACTGCATTTATTGAGTTAAAAAACACCCAGTCGGAAATAGGTATAGAGTTCAATTTTAAAAAATCAACTTCAATTAATGATTTTCCAATGACATTAATTTTATGCTCCTTAAGTGACTTACTAAAAAGGCTATCAACCTTTAAGTGTCTTGAAATGAATACCTTTTTTTCTTTTTGTAAAACAGTATTTATACAATTAACCAACTCCTTGGGAGTTGCATTTTCTTTATAAAACCTGAAAATTGATTTTTCATTAGGTTTTACAATTGAAGTCCAAACTTTTGTTTTTTGATTGACTTTCTCACAATATACTCCTAAGGGTAACTGACAACCACCATTCATTAAATTTAAGACCTTTCTTTCAATGAAAATCTCTTCTTGAGTTTGAGTCGAATTTATTTTTGATAGCAAATCGCGAAGAGTTGTATCCTTGTCTCTTATCTGTATACCTAAAGCCCCTTGAGCTGGAGCCGGCACAAACCATTTTATTGGCAACTTAATAGCATGTAAATCTGAAACATCTAAAGCCAACCTTGAAACACCAGCATTAGCTATTAAAATAGCATCGTAATTCCCTTCTCTTAATTTATCTATTCTGGTTGGAACATTCCCTCTGAGATCCTTAATTTGTAAATCTTCTCGAAAAAATAGCAATTGCGCTTTTCTTCTTGCAGAAGAAGTCCCAACAACAGCGTTTTGTTTTAATTGCCAAAATTTAGTTTGATCAACAGCTGTTTTATTTATTAATAACAATTCTGAAGGATCTTCTCTATTGGAAACGGCAACTATTTCTAACCCTTCTGGTGAATTAGTTTCTAAATCTTTATGTGAATGAACCGCTAAGTCAATGCTTTTATCCAACAAAGCCTGCTCAATTTCTTTTGTAAAAAATCCTTTTCCTTCAATTTTATCAAAACTAAGGTGCTGAATTTGATCCCCTTTAGTTTTAATAATTTTGATTTCAGCTTCCTTTCCAAGGGACTTAAGCTGATTTTTAACAAAATTTGCTTGCCACAAAGCCAAATCACTGCCTCTAGAGCCAATTCTAATTTTTTGAGTCATATTTATTTGACCTTTTGCTTTAGCAAAATCTCTTTTGCCATCTTCATGGGAACACTGATGTACTTTTTCTCTAAATAATGAACAAATTTATCGAGTACATCTCTTGATTCTTCATCTAAATTCTCCAAATCTTTTGCAAAAACTTCACTGTAAGCTTTTGAAGTAATGTTTTTGATTGTACTTGGAACCTCACTCATTGCCCTTTCCAGCTTTCTTTCCTTTTCAATCGCCTTAAAATTAGTTAACTGATTGTCAACTATTTCCCGACATTTTGTAAGCTCTTTGGACCTTTTCGAAAGGTTTTCCTTTGCAATTTTTTTCAAATCCTTAATTGCTATAATTGTCAAATTATGTTCCAGTTGAAGAGATTCGTCAAAATCTGATGGAAGAGCTAAATCAATAACAATTTTTTTTCTTTTATCATCCCCTATAATCTTACTGTAAATTCTTCTAGTAAAAATAGACTTTGAAGATCCTGTACAAGTTATAATAACATCAAAAGGTTTAGAATGATTTTCCAATTGATCTAAACCTAAAATTTCTGCTTTTAGACCAACATCCTCAATCAACTTTTTAGCGTTTGATTTGGAGCGATTGTAAATTGAATAATTACTGTAGCCATGTTTGCTTAAAAACTTAAGCATAGAGCTAATTGATTTTCCTGCTCCTACAATCAAGAAATTAGATGTTTTCTTGATATTTTTTTCTCTAAGCTGATGGTATGCAAGCGAAACAACAGAAACAGGGTTTTTTGAAATATCACTTTCAGTATAAACCTTTTTTGCTACTTGAACTGTATATTGTGCCAACAAACGAATTACATCACCAGTTAATCCAAAATCATTAGACTGCTCATAAGCTTTTCTTACTTGAGTAATTATTTCTCTCTCACCAATAACTAATGAATCTAAAGATGAGGCCACATTAAAAAGATGTTTTACTGATTCAGTTGAATGAAAAAGATCAACATTTTCTATTGAAGAATTAATTAAATCAGCATCCCAATTCGGATTAAAGGCTCTAAAAAATCTTTTTAAAAAACTACCATCAATTGATGCGTGACTAACAAATATAAACTCTACTCTATTGCAAGTGGATAGATACATTAATTCATCCAAATCCATAATATCCTTAAGAAAGGTTAACCTATCTTTCAAAACATTATCGTCTAAGTGGAACCGACCAATCTGATCAAGTTCTAAATTAGTGTGCGTAAAAGCTAAAATATGTAAGCTATCCAAAGTGGCTTAATAATTATTTAACACAAAAAAACGAACCAAAGTCGATAGTTTTGTCACTGAAATGTCATTGAATATTCTGTTTAGTTAATTTAAAGCCAACTTTTACTAAGGATATTAATATTTACTATTTTTATCATCCAAATTTATTATAAAACATAATGAAATACGAAAGAATTGATTCTTCATTATATATAACCAATAGAAAAAATTTCACCAGTCACCTTAAGAAAGGAGCTCTTGCAGTTTTTAACTCCAATGATATTTTTGCAACGGGTGCTGATAGTAGTTTACCTTTTGTTCAACACAGGGACATCCTGCATCTTTCTGGAGTAGACCAAGAAGAAAGTATTTTAATTCTTTTTCCAGATTGTCATGAAGAAAAACATAAAGAAATTCTGTTTCTTAAAGAAACTAGTGACCTTATTGCTGTATGGGAAGGAGAAAAATTAAATAAAAATCAGGCTTTTGAAACTTCCGGTATAAAAACGGTTTATTGGTTAAATCAATTTGAAAACATTTTTAACACTCTTCTTGCTGAGTGCTCTTGTGTTTACCTTAACAACAACGAGCATACCAGGGCCAATACCGAAGCAGAAACAAGAGAGGATAGATTTATAAAAGGATTTAAGAAAAAATATCCTAATCACTCCATCGAAAGAAGCGCTCCAATTATGCATCAAATAAGATCTGTAAAAGACCCTATTGAGATTGAATTAATGAGGAAAGCTTGCCAAATCACTGAAAAAGGCTTTAGAAGAGTTTTAAATTTCACTAAGCCAGGAGTAATGGAATACAACTTAGAAGCAGAACTGATGCATGAATTTTTAAACAATTGTTCTAAGGGTTTTGCTTATACTCCAATAATTGCATCTGGCAAATCTGCATGTGTTTTACATTACATTGAAAACAATAAAGAATGTAAAGATGGTGATGTAATACTAATGGATTTTGGTGCTGAATATGCCAATTATGCATCTGATTTAACTAGGTGTATTCCTGTTAATGGGAAATTTAGCAAAAGACAAAAAGATGTGTATAACGCTGTTCTTCATGTTAAAAAAGAAGCCACAAAATTGCTTACCCCTGGAATTATGCTAAAAGATTATCATTTTCAAGTTGGTATATTAATGCAAGAACAATTGGTTAATTTAGGATTACTATCACTTGAAGACATAAAAAATGAAGATCCCAATTGGCCAGCCTATAAAAAATATTTTATGCACGGCACTTCACATTTTATAGGTTTAGACACTCATGATTTAGGCTTATGGACTCAGCCAATAAAAGAAAACATGGCTTTTACTGTAGAACCTGGCATTTACATTCCTGAAGAAAACATTGGTATTCGTTTAGAAGATGATGTTGTCGTTCAAAAACAAGGTGAACCCTTAAACTTAATGAGTACTATCCCTATTGAAGCTGAAGAAATTGAAGATTTAATGAATTCATAAAACTATGTCTGATAAAAATATTGAATTAAAAAATAAAATTGCCGAATCTTTATTGGGTGGAGGCAAGGAAAGAATTGAAGCACAGCATAAAAAAGGAAAACTATCAGCTAGAGAACGAATTGAGCTACTTTTAGATGATAATTCTTTCGAAGAAATTGGAGGATTAGTTACCCATAGATCAGTAAATTTCGGATTAGACAAAAAAAAATTTTTAGGTGATGGGGTTGTTACTGGATATGGACTAGTCAATGGCAGGCTTACTTATGTTTTCTCCCAAGACTTCACTGTATTAGGTGGTTCTCTTGCTGAAGCTCATGCAGAAAAAATCTGCAAAATAATGGACTTAGCATTAAAAAATGGGGCTCCACTAATTGGCCTTAATGATTCTGGTGGCGCAAGAATACAGGAAGGAGTTGTTTCTCTTGGAGGGTATGCAGATATTTTCTACAAAAACACTTTATCTTCTGGGGTTATCCCTCAAATTTCTGCAATAATGGGCCCTTGTGCTGGAGGAGCTGTTTACTCGCCAGCTTTAACCGATTTTATTCTCATGGTTGAGAATACTTCTTACATGTTTGTTACTGGTCCAGGTGTGGTAAAAACAGTTACTAACGAAGAGGTTTCTTCAGAGGAGCTAGGTGGTGCACAAACACACAGCACTAAATCTGGAGTAACCCATTTTGCTGTCGAAAATGAACTTCAAGCGATTAATCACCTAAAGCGTCTGCTTTCTTATATTCCTCAAAACTGCGAGGAAATGCCTTCAAATATTTCATATGATTTTACAGATGAGAGCAGAGCTAATCTAAATAACATTATTCCTGAAAACCCTAATCAGCCTTATGATATTCGTAGTGTAATTGATGAAGTTGTAGATAAAGATTCATTTTTTGAAGTACACAGAAATTATGCTGAAAACATTGTAGTTGGTTTTTCTAGAATTGCTGGAAGATCGATAGGAATAGTTGCCAATCAACCAGCTGTTCTAGCCGGTGTTTTAGACGTTGAATCCTCTAAGAAGGGGGCTCGTTTTGTACGCTTTTGTGATGCCTTTAACATCCCTCTTCTAGTATTTGAAGATGTTCCTGGTTTTCTTCCTGGAACCGATCAAGAATGGAATGCTATTATCACCAATGGAGCCAAGCTACTGTATGCTTTCAGTGAGGCAACTGTTCCAAGAATAACTGTTATAACTAGAAAGGCTTATGGAGGTGCTTACGATGTGATGAATTCAAAACATATTGGTGCTGATATGAACTACGCATGGCCTACTGCTGAAATTGCTGTAATGGGTGCTAAAGGAGCAGCAGAAATCATTTTCAAAAAAGAAATAAATTCAGCTGATAATCCAAAAGAAAAACTTGCTGAAAAAGAAAAAGAATATGCAGATTTATTTGCCAATCCATACAATGCTGCAGCAAGAGGATATGTTGATGAGGTTATTGAGCCTAGCCAAACTAGAAAAAAACTAATTCGTGCTTTTAAAATGCTTGAAAACAAAGTAGCTAGCCTTCCTAAAAAAAAGCATGGCAACATTCCGCTTTAATTCTGTTAAATACTGTTAACAGCATTTACTTCTAACTTTCTCTTGTTAAATTTGAAATACACTTTTGAAAAAAGAGAGAAATTACATCGTTTTAATTATTGTGCTCACCACAATTGCCCTTATAGGATTAACCTGCTTTCAGGCCTATTGGATTAACATTTCTATTGACCAAAGAAAAAATCAACTAAAAGAGCAAATTCAAATTTCTATATATGAAATTGTAGATAGGGTAGAAAAATTTGAGGCCTTAAAAAAAGCAGAACGTTCCGGAAAGCTAAGTGCGCTTTTAGGTAAGTCTAACTCCGATTTGTTTAGTGAGCTTTCTAAAGATATTTATTTACAAGACAGCATCTTAAATGAACTTAATATTCAACTACGTTCTGGGATTGAAAAGGATGAAAAGCTGATAAACTCATTTGTTAAAGATTTACTCTCTATTAATTATTATGCGAAATTTGAAGACCGACTATCAAAAGAAGATTTAGAAACCATTATTTATCAAACCTTTGATAAAAATAAATTCAATTCCACTATTGAATATGCTCTTATGGGAGCTAAAGGAGAGTTAATTTACTCAAGTGTAGATGACTCCACACTTTTAAAAGAAATTGAACAATCATCTTACAACACCCAACTATTTCCTGATGATTTTTTTAACGCAGAATTTATACTTCATTTTTTGGTTAAAAATGAAACACAATATATTTTGAAATCCATGTGGGCAATGCTAATTCTTTCTATTTTATTTTTGATCATTATAGTTTCTGCTTTTTACTATAACATTTCGATAATTTACAAGCAAAAAAAACTTTCTCTAATAAAAAATGATTTTATTAACAACATGACTCATGAGCTAAAAACTCCTATTTCAACGATTTCTTTAGCTTGTGAAGCATTAAACGACAAAGATTTATCAAGGGATGAAAAAAATAGAGCTAGGTTTATCAACACCATTAAAGAAGAAAATCAAAGGTTAGGTGGTCTTGTTGAAAATGTCCTACAAAGTGCAACGGTAGAAAAAGAAACCTTAAATCTTAAACTCGAGCTACTCAACCTACATGCTATTATTGATAAATCAATTAAAAATAGTGCCTTACAAGTCTCCAATAAAAACGGACAATTAGATTTCATTTTAAAAGCTAAAAACACCTTGCTTGAAGGTGACAAAACACACCTTATCAATGTGTTTTCAAATTTAATAGATAACGCGTTAAAATATTCAACCAACATTCCTGTAATAACTATTTCATCTGAAGATGTAATTAACGGAATAGTTGTGAAAATCAAAGACAATGGCATAGGAATTGCTAAAGAACATCAGTTGAAGATTTTTGACAAACTATATAGAATTCCAACTGGAGATAGACATGATGTTAAAGGATTTGGTCTAGGGCTAAGCTATGTTAAATCTATTGTTGAAAAACACAATGGAACCATAAAGGTTGAGAGTCAATTAGGAAAAGGAAGCACCTTTACCATTCAATTGGAATCCGCAAAAGAAAATTAATTATGAAAAAGAAAATTAAGCTATTATTAGTTGAAGATGACCCAAATTTAGGCACTTTACTAAAAGACTATTTAGACGCTAAAGGACATCAGTGTATTTTAAGAACAAATGGGGAGGATGGATACAAAAGCTTTACTAATGAAGCTTTTGATTTTGTTATTCTAGATGTTATGATGCCTGTAAAAGATGGCTTTTCTCTGGCTAAAGATATTAGAGGAATTGATCAAAAAGTACCTATACTTTTTTTAACTGCAAAATCCTTAAGTGAAGATAAACTAAAAGGATTTGAAACAGGTGCTGATGACTACATGACAAAACCGTTTTCAATGGAAGAGCTCATGGCTAGAATCACAGCTATTTTAAGAAGATCTTCAGCTAATTTGAACCAAGATGATTCTAAATTTACTATTGGTGACTTTTCTTTTGACACTAAATTGCAAATTCTAAAAAGCGATAATGAAAATCAAAAACTAACTACAAAAGAAAGTGATTTACTTAAATTGTTGTGCAAAAATGAAAACGCTGTATTGGAAAGAAATCATGCCTTGAAAGCAGTTTGGGGTGACGACAATTATTTTAATGGCAGAAGTATGGATGTATACATTGCAAAACTTAGAAAGTATTTAAAATCTGACCAACGTATTCAAATAATCAATGTCCATGGAAAAGGATTTAAACTACTCATTACCAAAAATTAGAACCGATAAACTTAAAAAAACCTCCGTTACTACATTTTAAGCTTTAACAGTGCTATTAGGCATTTTTGTTGTGCTATTTCTTTCATCTTAACTAAAATTTATAACGATGAAAAAGAAAAAATCAAAAGCAGCAAATCAAGAAAAAAACAAAACGATTTATGTTTTAATAGGGTTAGCATTATCAATGGCTTTTACGCTTGAATGGTTAGAGTGGGAAGACCAACAATTCAATCAACAATATATCGAAAGCTCATTACTATCATCTATTATTGACGAACCAATGTTAGAATTAACAACTCAACCAAAACCAGTTCCACCAAAACCTAAACCTGTAGTTTCAGAACCTGTTGTAATTGAGGACAAATCAAAAGTTGTAATAGAACAACCCGTTAAAAAACAAAAGCAAATTGTAAATAACATTACAGTAAGATCTGACATATACAATGAAGATTTTGGAGAAGAAATTATCGAAATTGAAGAATTACCGTTAGATTTTGCTCAGCAAATGCCCTGTTTCCCTGGAGGTGAAAAAAAGCTACTTAAATTCTTAAATGAAAACACCAATTACCCCGAATATTCTAGAGAAATAAATTCTCAAGGAACCGTTTACATCTCATTTGTTGTTGAAAAAAATGGTTCAATAACCAACATTCAACTTCTAAAAGGAGTAGATCAACACATTAACAAGGAAAGTGTAAGAGTAGTAAATTCAATGCCTAAATGGAAACCAGGTGAACAAATGGGGAAAAAAGTTCGAGTCAGACAGATTCTTCCAATAAAGTTTACTCTATTAAATTAAAGCGATTTCGTTCTTCCACCATCAACAGGAAGATTGATGCCATTAATATAGCTTGCTGCAGGAGAAGCTAAAAATGCAACAGCATTAGCGATTTCCTGTGGCTTAGCTATTCTTTTAAGAGGAACTTCGTTTTCCATAGCATTTAAAACAGCCTCTTTAGAAGAATTTAATTTAGTTGCTTTATTATCAATTATAGAATTCAATCTTGCGGTATTGGTAGCACCAGGAAGTACGTTATTTACGGTAATGTTAAACTGACCTAGTTCATTTGCCAATGTTTTAGCCCAATTTGCGACAGCTCCTCTAATGGTATTTGATACTCCTAAACCATTTAGAGGTTGTTTTACAGATGTAGATATAATATTAATTATTCTTCCATAACCCTCTTTTTTCATTCCTTCTAAGACTTCTTGAACCATTCCATGATAGCTAATTAAATGCAAATTCATAGCACTTATAAATTCAGTAGAATCAGCCTCAGAAATTAATCCTCCTGGAGGACCTCCTGTATTGTTAATTAAAATGTGAATAGGATTCTTTTCACAAAACAAACCTACTTTTTCTTTTACTGAATTTGGATCATTAAAATCAGCAACAATAAGATGATGTTGTTGATTTTCGTTGTTTGGCAACTCTTTTAATAGGGATTTTAATTTCTTATGATTCCTAGCCATTAAAACAATATTTGCTCCCAACTTAGCAAGCTCTAATGCACTAGCCCAACCAATGCCTTGTGTACTTCCACAAACCAAAGCCGTTTTAGCATTTAAATTCAAATCCATAATAATTTCAGTTTTGTCCATACAATATTAACATTTAATACAAAAACATTCATCAAAACAAAATTTAGTTTGATAATTAACATATTTTGTCTAAATTTATTTCCCTTACTATAAAAACATACTGTTAAATCAAAATTATATACCATGAAAAAAATCTTTACGCTCTTTTTTACCTTATTCACAAGCATTTGCTTGATTAATGCTCAATGCGACCACACCTTTAGAATGGCAGATTCTTATGGTGATGGATGGAATGGAAGCTCTGTTGACGTTACTGTTAATGGTGTTGCTGTTCTTACTGCACAAGAACCAGTTTCTGGTGACCCTGCTGAAGATGTTGTTTTCTCTGCTTCTACAGGTGATGTTATTGCCCTTTCAAATTGGGCAACTGGATCCTGGTTGAGTGAAGTTTCATGGGAAATTCTTGACGGAGACGGAACAGTTATCGCTTCAGGTGTCCATGGTGACACTACTGGAGGCGCTGGGTACTGTGTTCGCCCACCTCCATGTAACCATACCTTTAGAATGGCAGATTCTTATGGTGATGGATGGAACGGAAGTAGCGTAGATGTTACTGTTAATGGTGTTGCTGTACTTACTGCACAAGAACCAGTTTCTGGTGACCCTGCTGAAGATGTAGCTTTCTCTGCTTCTACAGGTGATGTTATTGCCCTTTCAAATTGGGCAACTGGATCTTGGTTGAGTGAAGTTTCATGGGAACTGTTAGATGGAAGTGGTGCAGTAATCGCTTCTGGTGTTCATGGTGACACAACCGGTGGTGCTGGAAATTGTCCATCTTGCTTACCACCAACTGCTTTAACAGCATCCAATATTACAGGAACAGATGCTGATTTAGGGTGGACTGCAGGCGGATCTGAATCGCAATGGAATATTGAATATGGAGCTTCTGGATTTACTCAAGGGGCCGGTACTGCTGTTAGTGCTGTCACATCAAATCCATACGCCTTAACAGGACTTTCTTCTTCTACTAATTATGATTTTTATGTACAAGCAGATTGTGGTGGAGTTCTAAGCCCATGGGCTGGACCTTTTAGTTTTTCTACTGCATTTGTTTGTCCTCCTAATGCTGAATGTGCTACATTTAGTGATACAACTTCAACTGACCGAGCCTTCACAGCAATACCTGGAGCATCAACCTGCCCATCAACGGTTACAGTAAATATTCCAACAGGATATGTTATTGATAGTGTTAGTACAATATATGATATGTCTGCTGTTGGTGGAGGATGGATGTCAGAGCAAGTTTCTTGGGTCAATTGTCCTACAACTGGAGTTGGAGAAGGATCAGTTTATAATGGCACAGGAAATAGTACAGGTACAATAAATTACTCAAGATCTGGA
The DNA here is from genome assembly GCA_002716065.1 of Crocinitomicaceae bacterium. Taxonomy (GTDB): domain Bacteria; phylum Bacteroidota; class Bacteroidia; order Flavobacteriales_D; family Parvicellaceae. The sequence continues at coordinate 22,786 of PAZE01000055.1, forward strand.
CTAACTTTTGCTAATTCAGCTAGTGGAGCAGTTGATTTTGAACTTCATGCTGGAAGAACTTATGGTGGTGCTGGATGTGACAACTCTGCTTATAATCTTGTTGAACCTGGTTGGACAATTATTGCCTATTATGGTCTAGCTCCTAACTGTAGTCCTCCAAGTTTGCTAACTGCTTCAAATGTAACAGCAAACTCTGCTGATTTAGGGTGGACTGCAGGTGGAACAGAACCTGAGTGGAATGTTGAGTACGGTCTTTCTGGTTTTGCGCAAAGCACTGGAACATCTTCTTTAGTTCAATCCTCTACAACTATAGCTGCTCAAACACCTGGTCTTTTCACTACAGGACCTAATGCAACATGGACTAATGTTTATACTGCTTGTGTACTTGGAGATGGTAACAATGGAGCACAACAAACTTTAGAGATTAACATTACTAGTCTTCCTGCTGGCGGTGCTAATGCCAGAAAAGTTAAAACTGTTGCTAATGGGAATTGGAACAATGGTCCAGCTATCGCTTTAACACTTGGGATAAACACTCTTGATGTTGCTGGTGTTGCTTTTGACAGAGCTGTTAAATTTCAATTTAGCAGTGATGCTGTAGAATTTAGCTCTATGACTCTAAACGGCAATCCAGTTTACACTGGTGGACCTAATTTATCCCTTTCCGGATTATCTTCTAATACAACATACGATTATTATGTTCAAGCTCAATGTGGTGTTGGAGACACTAGCTCTTGGGTAGGACCTTTTTCTTTCACAACTCCTTGTGGAGTATTAGTTGCTCCTTACTGCCAGAGTTTTGACTCTTTGAGCCCAAACAATGGTTTTCTTTCTGGTTGTACAGCTACTGATAATATTGGAGATTGTTGGGCAAATGACCCATCAAACACAAATAACTGGGTAGCAAGAAGCACACCAACTCCTTCAAATGCAAGTGGAACTGGCCCATCTGCCGATCACTCTACTGGTGGAGGCAATTATGTGTATTTAGAATCAAGTGGTGGTTGTAACTCTGCAACTGGAAACTTATGGAGCGCAGAAATGGATGTTTCTGGCTTAACCAATCCTGAAGTTCGTTTCTGGTACCACATGTATGGAGCAACAATGGGCTCTTTAACAGTTTATGCATCTACTGATGGCGGAACAACCTGGTCAACAAGCTTGTGGAATCAAGCTGGTGACCAACAAAACCAATGGAAAGAAGCTGTTATTGACATGTCTTCTTACGCTGGAGCAACCAATTTAATTGTTCGATTTGAAGGTATAACTGGAACAAGCTTTACCTCTGATATGGCAATTGATGACTTTTGTGTTCAGGAAGCCCCTGCATGCCCAAGTCCTTTAGCTTTTGCAATTGATAGTGTGACATCAACTTCAGTTTATGCCTCTTGGGGAGCTGGTGGAACTGAAACTGCATGGAACGTACAATGGGATACGGCTGGTTTCGCATTAGGAACAGGAACCATATCCGGTACAACGACAACTAGTTTTATTGGAAGTGGATTAAACCCCTCTACGAACTATGGAATTTATGTACAAGCTGATTGTGGAGGTGATAGTAGTGTTTGGGTGGGGCCACTAACATTTACAACAATGGCATCACCACCTGATACAGCTCAAGGAGTATCTTGTGTTTCTGGTGGAAACAGTTCGGTAGTTTTCTCTGAAGATTTCGACAACAATAATGCTGGTTGGACCGGAGATATTAATGGTGGTAACGCTACTTGGGAGATTCCTGATGGAGCAACATCTACAAATACAGGTGCTAACGTTGCTTATAGTGGTGCAAATTATATGAACTATGAAGCTTCTGGTACTACTACAAATCAAGGTAGTATTGTATCACCAGCCATTGATTTATCTGCGGCACAGGATGATGCAGAACTTTCTTTCTGGATGCATGCATATGGCGCTTCAATTGGAACACTTGATGTTGGAGTTAGCACAACTGCAACTGGACCTTTTACCAGTATATTTACTTGGTCTGGTCAATACCAAACATCTGGAAATGATCCTTGGGTTAATGTTGGAGTTGATTTATCTTCATATGTTGGACAAACCATTTACATACAACTAACTCAAATTGACGATGTAAATAACCTTGGTTCAGGTTTTGATGGTGATATGTCTATTGATTTATTTGAAGTAACTACATGTGTAAGCTGTAGCCAACCAACAAATCTTATGGCTTCTAACATAACAACAACAACTGCTGATTTATCCTGGTCTGCAGGAGGCAGCGAAACATCTTGGAATGTTGTTGTTGACACTGCTGGATTTAATCCATATAGTTCAACTGCAATTGTTTCCTCAACAGATTCATTGTCTTTAACAGGATTAGTAAGTGGAGGCTGTTATGATTTCTATGTACAAGCAGACTGCGGAAACGATACAAGTGCATGGGCAGGGCCTTACTCTTTCTGCACTTTACCTCCTCCTGTTTGCTATTATATAATTAATATGCAAGATTCTTATGGAGATGGATGGAATGGTGCATCAATAGATGTTAGTGCCAATGGAATCTTATTATCTAATGTTTCGCTTGCAGCTGGTTCAACTGGAGCAGATACTGTGTATGCCTTCACAGGAGATCAAGTATCATTTTACTTCAACTCTGGATCATGGGATACTGAAATCACTTATGACATTATAGATCCTCTAGGGGCTACTATTTTTACTGGTGGGCCTTATCCTACAAACAATGGTAATGATGGTTTAGCTTTTGTTGACTCGTCTTCAAATTCTATATGTGCACCACCATCTGATGATTTAGGTGCCATTGGTGCAAGTACTGATATTGCTTCTGGTTGTGAAATCAACTCAGCAGTAGTTTCTATAGACATCTATAATTATGGTGTTGCTGCACAAGCTGGATTTGATGTAACTTATTCAGTTAGTGGGGCTAATCAAATTACTGAAACAGTTTCAGATACTATTCAACCAGGAGACACATTAACCTACACGTTTACTCAAGCATTAGACGTTACTGTTGATGGACTGTATTGTTTAGATGTATCTACTTTACTTGCTAGTGATTTAGATTTATCAAATGATGAGCTAATAGGTGCACATTGTATTGAAAACTACGTAACACCCGATGCTCCTACTGGAACTAGTGACACTATTTGTGAAGGTTCAGGAGACACATTAATGCTAATGGCAACTTCTAATGGAAACATCACTTGGTATGATGCTGCAACTGCTGGAAATGTTGTTGGAACTGGAAATACCTTATCAACGATTGTAAATACAACCACTACTTACTATGCTGAAGCTGAGGCTAATATTGCAGACACCTTGTCTACAACATATGCTGGAGGTAATGGGTGTGGTTCTGGAAATATGTTTGATATAATTCCTAACACTGATATGACTATTGATAGTATGAGAGCACACTTTAATGCTGCAGATTCTGTTAAAGTATATTACAAATCAGGAACTTATGCTGGATTTGAAGAAGACCCTTCCGCTTGGACACTATTGGGATCTGCTGCAATAAATTCAGACCCTGCTATTTTTGAGGCTCTTGTATTCAGTGTAGGTCAACTAAGTGTTTCTGCTGGTGACACAGTAGGAATCTATGTTGAAGCTTCTGTAAGATATACAAACGTAGCTGCTGGAACAACCTATTCTAATGCAGACATGACAATAGTTGGTGGTACCGGACTATGCGCGAGCTTTGGAACGACATTTAGCCCAAGAATGTGGAACGGAACTATATTCTATTCAACTGGTGGGTGTGTTGGTCCAAGAACTGCTGTTGATGCAATTGTTCTTGACTGTACAAATATTCTGGAAATTGGAATGCTAGACTTTAGCTTATTCCCAAATCCAAATAACGGTGAATTTACAATCGTTAATGATGGGTTATCTGAAATTGTATCGCTTTCTATTACTGATGTTCAAGGAAAAGAAGTGATTAGCAAAACTCTGAACTTCAACAAAGGTGAACAAAAATTAATCACTCTTGAAAACATTGAACGTGGAGTTTATTTAGTTCGATTAAATTCAGATAGTGGAAGTAAAATCATTAACATGATTGTTCACTAATAGCAACTAATAATTAACCTTTAAAGGGCTGCAATTGCAGCCCTTTTTTATTACCTAAAAAAGTATGTGAATAAGGTTAAAATCAAGAATAGAAATTCTACTCATGATTAATTGAATCTAAATAAACTGCTAAAGTGTTTGTATCAAGAATTTAAAATTGCATCTAAAAAATAGAAAGCTAGGGGAATAAGTATTATTTAGAATACTAAAACAACTACTTAATCAATAAATTAGAATTGATATAGAAATTATAAATCAAAAAAAAGCCGTCTAAAAAGACGGCTTTAAATAAAATAAAGTTTAAGCTTATTTCTTTATGAAAGAATTTCTTACTCTAGCACCTTGCTTTGTAGTTATCTCATAAAAATAAACACCTGAAACAAGATTAGAAACATTTAATTCAGTAGTTAAATCATTAATTTGTTGATTAGAAATAATCTTTCCATCTATTCCAATAATTGAAATTGATTGAATATCAGTACTACCTGAAATATTTAAAACATCATTAGCAGGATTAGGATAAGCAACAAAATCATTTACAAGAGACTCTTGAGTACCAACAGAACTTCCATCCACAACAACATCATCAAAAACAATAAAGTTCTCATCTGTACAATTATAGTGGCGAATAGCAATGTAAATATCTGATTGTCCAGCAAAAGAACTGATATCAAAAGACTGAGCTTCCATTACTTCTCCAGCAGTTAATGTGCCGTCAAAAATTGGAGTAGGAAAAGTACCTGTCATCAATCCACCAATAGCAGTAGCATCAAATACATAAACTGCATAGCTTTCTTCAAACCATCCAGAAGCAGTAGATTCAACACTTCCACAAGCCCAAGATAAACTAGCACCTGCAACACCAGATAAATCAATAGCTGGAGAAACCAAAACATTGTCTGGAGTTAAAACTCCAGCAGCACCGCTCCAAGAATTAGAAAGAACACATCCACCTTGAGCTTCAAGGGTCAAACCAGATCCAGTTAAATCTGCAACAGTCCAACCATACGTGTCGCCATCTAAATCGTAAGCAGTCCAAGTGGCAAATGCCGTAGTATCATTTGCAGTGTAAATCTGTGCATTAAAAACACCTACAACTGCCAACATAAAAAAAGAGAGTAAAATTTTCTTCATATTAAAAAAATTAAATTGTTATACATTACGTCAACACCTTGTTGACTTTAAATTCGGTCTCAAAGCTAATTAATTTTTAACCATTTCAAATACAACATAGAAATTTGTTTTTTTTATATCTAGAAAAATAAAAAAAGCTATTGTTTAACTAAAAATGGATTTGAGTATTTTTCTTTCCCGATAGTAGTTTCAGGACCATGACCACAATAAACCACCATTTTATCATCTAGTGAAAATAATTCTTTTCGAATGCTCTCTAACAATTGCTGATGATTTCCTCCAGGCAAATCTGTTCTACCAATACTCCCATCAAAAAGACAATCTCCATTAATGACAAAATTGGAATTCTCAGAGATAAATACTACATGGCCAGGAGCATGACCTGGAACAAAACGAATATCTATTTTACTCTTACCAAAAGAAATTCCCTCAGAAAGGTTGAAAAATTTGCACTTATTAGGAGGTGAGTTTTTAACAGGGATTCCATACATTTTACAAACCATATTAAAAGCATTTAACGTTTGCAAATCATCCTTATATATCCATAAATCAATATTGTATTTATTGGCAACAAATGAAGACCCAAAAACATGATCTAAATGACTATGTGTATGCCACAACATAACAGGGTTTAGCTGGGTTTCATCAATAAAATTACTTAACTCTTCTTCTTCCTCAACAGAAAAACACCCTGGATCAATAATTACACACTCTTTTGTTTCATCAAATAAAACATACGTGTTTTCCATAAAAGGATTAAATGTAAATTTCTTAACTGATATCATTTGATTATGAATTGAAAATACAAATGTATTGAATGATACGAATTTCTGTATCTTTACGTTATAATGCTGCTTTGGACCTAAAAAAAACCATATCCCTACTTATATTTTTGCTCACTTGTCTTTTAGCGAAAACACAATATTACTCTGGATCAGATATAGAATTTGGACAAAACAGAGTTCAGTACAATAGTTTTTTCTGGCAGTCTTATGATTTTGAGAGATTTAAAATCTATTTCCAGCAAAGTGGTAGAAAACACGCCATATATACTGCCAAAACAGCTCATAAACACCTTCAAGAATTAGAAAAGTTTCTTGACTATGAAACCAACGAAAAAATTCATTTTGTGGTTTTTAACACTCAAAGTGAATTCCGACAAAGTAATATTGGCTTAGAAACCAATAACATTACTTCAAACATTGGTGGAACTGCTCGTATTGAAGGAAACAAAATATTTATATACTATGAAGGAGATCATATAAAATTAAACAACCAAATTAGAACAGGACTATCTCAATTACTTGTTACTAGAATTTTATATGGTGACAACTGGAAACAAAGCATTAAAAACGCCTCTTTACTAAATGTTCCCGAATGGTTTAGTAAAGGAATTGTTTCCTATTTGGGAGAACCATGGTCCACAACAACCGACAATGAAGTTAAAAATAAAATACTTTCAGGTAGGTACGATAAGTTTAGCCACCTTACTGGTGAACAAGCAAGATTAGCAGGAAAAACAATTTGGAACTATATAGATGAAGTTTATGGACCAAGAATGATTCCTAACATATTGTATATGACAAGGGTCAGCAAAAATATTGAAAGTGGATTCATCTATGTTCTTGGAGTTAACCTATCTAAACTATCTGATGACTTTGTGAATTATTATAAGAAAAGATACCTATCTGACATTGAAGGAAGAATTGACCCACAGTTTACTCAACTGTCCATTAGAAGCAGAAAAAAAAGAGTCTACCAACAATTTAAAGTCAGTCCTAATCAAAAGTACTGCTCATTCACAACAAATCAACTTGGACAATACAAGGTTTTTCTTTACGAAATTGAAAAAAAGAAAAAAAGAAAAATTGCAAAAGGAAGCCATAAATTAAATCGTATTCCTGATTATTCATTTCCTAATTTAGCTTGGCATCCCAATGGAAAAGTCTTGGCTTTTATTGAAGAAAAAAAAGGAAACCTTGTACTTAATTTATACAATACTGAAACAAGAAAAAAAACCAAAAGAACACTGCTTAATATTGAAAAAGTATTGTCAATGGAGTACTCAAAAAAAGGAAATAAAATTATATTTTCAGCGGTAAGTAGCGGCCAAACCGATCTTTACCTTTACAATATTTTAGGAAACAGTCAACTTCAAATAACCAATGACTTATACGATGACTTATACCCATCTTTCACAACCGAAAATACAGTAATCTTTTCTTCTAACAGACCTGATGACACATTAAGAAGCTCCGGAAAAATAAGAACAATAAACGATGACTTAGACATCTACTTAATTTCTGTTACAGGGGAAAAAACGCTTAAAAGCCTAACAAATACTCCAATAATTGACGAAAAACATCCTTACTCTTATGATTCAAAACACTATACCTATATTTCAAATAACAATGGAATCTACAATAGATATATCGCCTATAAAGACAGCTCAATTAGCTATATAGACACCGCTATTCATTACAATTATTTTAATGTAACCGACAGACTTTCCAACTACCCTAATGATGTTTTAGAGCTTTCTCATTCGGGGAAAAATTCCCATTTTTCATTACTTATGAAAGAAAATGATAGGTATAAATTTTTTATCGGTTCAGCTGAAAAAGATTTGATTTTTGAAGACAAATTAAGGCCTACTTCATTCATGGAATACCTTAATTTAAACTCTTCTGAAAATCCATCTAAAAATGAACTAACTATAAGTAAAGATATTCAAGATGCAGAAGATGGAATAGTCAATATTAACAACTATCTATTTGATGATGAAATTAAAGAGACTATTAAAAATGAAAATAGCGTTGTACAAGATTCTCTTTTAAATACCAATCCTAAAAAAGAAGAAAAAAAAGAAACCTTTGCTCTTCCAAGACAAGACATTTACAAAGTTAATTTCACAGTAGATAAAGTTTTAATGCAACTAAATCCAACTTTCAACAATCAATCCTACCAACGAATTTCTGAAAATGGATTTCAAAATGCAGGTTTAGATGGATTTTCAATTATTAATGCTAAAGATGTTTTTGAAGATTATAGAATAATTGGTGGTTTTAAAGGCCCTATTCAAATTAACAATACTGGTTATTTATTAATTTACGAAAACTTAAAGTCAAGACTTGACAAAAGATACTTAATTTCCAGACAAACCTATCAACAGCTTTACAATAATTTCCAAGTAAAGAAAACAACTACTTATGACTTTAAGCACAACCTTAAATTTCCTTTTAGTGAAGTAGCAAGCTTACGCCTAACTAATCATTTGAGATTCGATCATACGGTTACTTCAAGTACAGAGCCACTAACCTTAATTGCTGAAAATGAAAACCATTATTTAGGAGGTTTACTTTTAGAGTACGTTTATGATGCTACAAGACAAATAGGTCTAAATATTCAAAATGGAACAAAATTTAAACTTTGGGGTGAGGCTTACAGAGAATTAAATGTAAATGAAACCGATTTTTTTGTAGTTGGTTTTGACTTTAGAAACTATCAAAAAATACATAGAAACATTGTTTTTGCTTCAAGATTTGCTTTAAGCTCCTCTTTTGGTAGTCAACGATTGTTGTATTACATGGGTGGAGTAGACAATTGGTTGTGGGCCCAATATGATGGCTCAATAATACCTGACCCCAATCAAAATTATCAATTCCAAACAATAGCAACGCCCATGAGGGGATTTTTCCAAAACGCAAGAAATGGAAATACATTTGCTGCCATAAACAACGAACTAAGGATACCGCTATTTAGTTACTTTTCTCCTAAACCACTGCGCTCTGATTTTTTGGAAAATTTCATGGTAATTGGGTTTAATGACATTGGCACCGCTTGGACAGGCGTTAACCCCTACTCCGAAAGCAACTCCTTTAACACAACCCAAATTAATGGACATAACTATACCATAACACTTCAAAATCAAAAAGAACCAATTATTTACGGGTATGGATTTGGTTTGCGATCAAGAATTCTTGGCTATTATGTTCGGTTTGACTGGGCTTGGGGGGTTAATGACGGAGTCATAATGCCCTCAATTAAACATCTCTCACTATCTTTAGACTTTTAAAATGGATAGTCAAACACTTATAATATTAATCTTTATTGGATTAACTGCTGGAATAGCAAGTGGATTTATTGGGATTGGTGGTGGTATAGTTATTATTCCTGCATTGATTTATTTTTTAGGACTAACTCAATTTGAGGCTCAGGGAGTTTCGCTTACACTTATGCTGCCGCCAATAGGGGTTTTAGCTTTCTACAATTACTACCAACAGGGACATCTTTCAAAACAACTAATCATCTTTGCATTAATCATGGGTGCCGCGTTCATATTAGGTGGTTTTATTGGATCTAAAATCTCGCTTAAAACACCTGTTCATTGGGTTAAAATTATCTTTGGATCAGTCATGCTGTATGTGTCTATTAAAATGATAATGAGTGGGTTGAAAATATTAATGGCTAATGATTAATAAAATAAAAAAACTATCTAACGAATTTCTTCCTGAAATTATTCGGATTAGACGACACATGCACAAGCATCCAGAATTGTCTTTTCAAGAAAATAAAACCTCTGATTTCATTAAAAAAGAACTAAAAAAGATAGGCATCAACTTTACCAGTGGACATGTTAACACGGGAATAATTGGGACTATTGAAGGTGAAAATCCTAAAAGTAAAACAGTATTATTAAGAGCAGATATAGATGCTTTACCCATTCATGAAAAAAACAACATTTCTTACAAATCATCTAATGATGGTGTTATGCATGCTTGTGGACATGATGCTCATTCAGCATCACTTTTAGGTGCGGCACAAATTTTAAATCATTTAAAGAATGAGTTTACAGGAACCATAAAATTACTTTTTCAGCCTGCTGAAGAACAACTTCCAGGGGGTGCTAAATTATTAATTGAAGAGGGTGTTTTCAACAATATAAAACCTGATTTTTGTTTTGCTCAGCATGTTTTCCCTGAATTACCTTCTGGAAAAGTAGGATTTAAAAAAGGACTATACATGGCTTCAACTGATGAAATTCACGTGACAGTATTCGGAAAAGGCGGACATGCCGCTCTTCCTCATAAGGTGATTGATCCAATAGTAATCGCTTCGCAACTCATCATTAATCTTCAACAAATAATTAGCAGAAACAACAATCCCATTACTCCGTCTGTACTTTCTTTTGGATTTATTGAAGCAAAAGGGGCAACTAATGTTATTCCTAATGAAGTAAAACTTAAAGGCACTTTTAGAACCTTTGATGAAAATTGGAGAGCAAAAGCGCATGAAAAAATGCTAAAAATGGCTTCTTCAATTGCAGAATCAATGGGAGGCTCATGTGATTTTGAAATTAAAAAAGGATATCCATATTTAACCAATGATTTTAAAACAACTGATTTAGCTATTGAATCAGCCAAAGAATATTTAGGAGAAGAAAATGTTGTAGACTTAGATTTAAGAATGACTTCTGAAGACTTTGCATATCTTTCTCATGAATTTCCATCATGTTTCTACCGCTTAGGAACATTTGATGGTAAAAACGCTTCTAATTTACACACCCCTACCTTTAATATTGACGAAGGTTCATTAGAAATAGGAGCTGGACTTCTTTCCTATATCGCTATTCAGCAACTAAATACGCTATAAAATCCAACAAAATAGACGACTTATAGCTTTAATTAGTACACGAAATAACTTATATTAGTAATAATTAAATTTTTAATTTTTTGATGCAAATTGCAAGGATGAAAACAGCTGACGCTCTACAAAAATATTTTGGATTTACTAAATTCAAAGGAGAACAAGAAGCTGTTATTGATAATTTATTAGCTGGGCAAAACACCTTTGTAATTATGCCTACTGGTGGTGGAAAATCACTTTGCTATCAACTACCAGCATTAATGAGCGAAGGAACAGCAATTGTGGTTTCTCCCCTAATAGCTTTGATGAAAAATCAGGTTGATGCCATTCGTCAAGTTAGTGAGGATGACAGTATTGCTCACTTTTTAAACTCCTCTTTAAATAAGACAGAATCCAATCGAGTTAGAAGTGATGTGTCTGAAGGGAAGACCAAACTCCTTTATGTTGCGCCTGAATCCCTAACCAAACAAGCAAATATTGATTTTTTAACTTCTATAAAAATTTCTTTTTTTGCTATTGACGAGGCTCATTGTATTTCTGAATGGGGGCATGATTTCAGACCTGAATACAGAAGGTTAAAACCTATTATTAAAGCAATTGATAATGTTCCCATTATAGCACTCACTGCTACTGCAACGCCAAAAGTTCAAACGGACATCCAAAAAAACTTAGGCATGCTAGATGCCAAGTTATTTAAAGCTTCTTTCAATAGAGCTAACCTTTTTTATGAAATTCGGCCAAAAAAAGATGTTCAAAAAGAAATTGTTCGTTTTATCAAACAACGCAAAAATAAGTCTGGAATTGTATATTGTTTAAGCAGGAAAAAAGTAGAAGAATTAGCTCAAATTATTCAAGTTAATGGGATAAAGGCGTTGCCTTATCATGCTGGGCTGGATGCCTCAACAAGAGCCAAACATCAAGACATGTTTCTTATGGAAGATGCGGATGTTATTGTTGCTACGATTGCTTTTGGGATGGGAATAGATAAACCTGATGTGCGATTTGTTATTCATCATGACATCCCTAAATCATTAGAAAGCTACTACCAAGAAACTGGAAGAGCTGGAAGAGATGGTGGAGAAGGTCACTGTTTAGCTTTTTACAGCTATAAAGACATTGAAAAACTTGAAAAATTCTTACACAATAAACCTCTAGCTGAACAAGAAGTTGGTCACCAGCTATTACAGGAAGTTGTTGCTTATTCAGAAACAAGTCTAAACAGAAGAAAATTTTTACTTCATTACTTCGGTGAAGACTTTGACGAAAAAAATGGTGAAGGGGCAAACATGTGTGATAATTCTAGATTCCCTAAAGAAAGGTTTGAAGGAAAAGAACAAGTAAAAATGGCTCTTCAAACAATAACTAGTATTGAAGGAAAGCACAAGTTCAATTACTTTGTTGACATACTTTGTGGAAACAGCACATCAAAAGTTAAAACTTATAAACATGAAAATAATGCCTTTTTTGGAGCTGGCAAAAGTCACGATGAACCTTTCTGGAATGCTGTTTACAGGCAAATTATTGTAGCTGGACTAGCAGCAAAAGAAATAGAATCTTACGGAACTCTTTTTCTTACTCCAAAAGGAAAAGAATTTATTAAATCACCTTTTTCATTTATGCTAGCTAAAGAACATGACTTTATCGATACAGATGATGAAGATGTTATTTTAGACCAAAAAGGTGGCGGAGGTGCTCTTGATCCAACACTTTTTAATTTGCTTAAAGACCTAAGAAAATCACTTTCTGTTAAATACAAAATTCCTCCTTTTGTCATTTTTCAAGACCCTTCACTAGAAGATATGACTATTCAATATCCTATTTCTATTGAAGACCTACAAAATATTTCAGGAGTTGGGAAGGGTAAAGCCATTAGATACGGAGCTCCATTTGTAGAACTAATTGGCAAATATGTAAAAGAAAATAACATTGAAAGACATGATGATTTTGTAATTAAATCTATCGCCAACAAAAGTGCAGGAAAAGTTAATCTTATTAAAAACATTGACAAAAAAATACCTTTAGAGGAGATTGCCAAAAGTCAAGGTAAAGATTTAGAAAACATCATTACTGAAATTGAAAACATTGTAAACTCAGGAACTAAAATAAATATTGACTATCACCTTAATGACATACTAGATGACGACTCTCAAGAGGAAATTTATGAGTATTTCCTTGAAGATGCTGAGACTGATGATATCTCTGTTGCTCATGAAGAATTTGATGGTGATTATAGTGAAGATGAACTTCGCTTAATGAAAATTAAATTCATGAGTGAAATGGCTAACTAAAACTATATGCTTATGAAAACATTTTTTACTTCTTTATTTGTACTAATGTCCTTTTTGTTTTTTGCTCAACAGCATGGCTTAAATTACCCACTAGAAATTAGCAATGATTGCATAGAACATCATTCAATAAAACAGCCCTCTATCTCCAACCAACTTAAAACTGGAGACACTATTTGGAGTGAAGATTTTGGAAATGGATTTCCCTCTGGTTGGACAATTGAAGACCTCTCAGGAATATGTCCATGGGTGTGGTCCAATGATGGATCATGGGGATATTTTAATTCTAATAATGGATCTTCCCCCGGAACAGCTATTAACTCTACCACAGCAGCTAATGGTTTTTTAATTTGCGATCCTGATTCTGCAAACAATGTCACATACGGTCAACCCTCTGGTGCAAATTATCAATATTTAGAAAGCTACTTCACTACTAATTCCATAGATTTATCAGGCTATCCTGCAGTAGTTCTAGAATTTCAACAATACTTTAGATACAACAATGGAATTGATTTAAAAGTTATGGTTAGCACCAATAATGTTACTTGGACAACCTACAACGTTCAGGGGAATTCATCAAACAATACTGCATCAACAAATGCTGACACTGTAAAACTTAACATTTCTGCTGTTGCCGGGAACCAACCTAATGTATACATAAAAATTGGCTGGAGCGCAAGAGTATATTTTTGGATGATTGATGACATGAAAATTTTAGAAGCAGATCCAAATGATTTAGCAATAAAGACAAATTACTTTGAAACCTTAGGCCTTCCCTACTACAAAATCCCAACATCACAGTTAACCGATATAAATTTCTCAGCAACTGTTGTTAATAATGGTGCTAATGACCAAACCAACAGCAAACTTACTGTAGATGTTAATGGCACATCAATAGGCTCAAGCCCAACAACTACAATTACTACCAGCAGTAGTGACTCTTTATACCTTTCACAAAGCTACGTTCCGCCTAGCTCTACTGGTCAGTACAATGTAAAATGGACAGTTAGTTCAGATTCCCTTGACAACACCCCTTCAGACAATTATAAAACATCAATTATTGAAGTTACCGATTATACATATGCGAGAGACAACAACATAAAAGATGGAAACAGATGGAATCAGGGAGAACCATATGAGCTTGGTAATTTATTTGACATAATAAACAACCAAGATGTATGGGCAGTTGACTTTGTGGTGGATGATGCCACTGAACCTGGCACAATTGTATATGGTATATTGTATTCAATTGACGCGAGCTCAGGTGATTTTATTTTTGAACAAAATACAGACGACTACACCATATCACAAACAGAAATCGACAATGAAGCAACCATAAGTCTTCCCTTTTTTAGCCCTTTTCCATTAAATAGTGGAAGAACATACTTAATTATGGTTGGAACCTATGGAGATGGTGGAGCAACCAATGATTTGGTTGTTCGAACTGCAGGTATTTCTGATCCTCAAACATCTTTTAAATACGATGGTGCGGATTTAACTTGGTACTACACTACTAAAACCCCAATGGTTAGAATGAATTTTGACCCAGTCTTCTCTATTAATGAAGCTACAGCATCTAGTGCTTTTGTTAATCAAAACCAACCTAATCCATTTTCTTTTGAAACCACTATTAATTATAGTGTAAATACATCTGGAAGCTATGTTTTTGAAGTAACTAATGTTGCCGGTAAAATCATACATGAAAAAAATCTTGGGCTAAAACATAAAGGAAATTACTCCATCAAATTTCAGTCTAATAATTTAGCTCCTGGAATCTATTTTTATTCTTTAATTAACAACAAAAGAAGAATCACAAAAAAAATGATTATTCAATAAAAATCTGATTTTAAGGCAACTTTATCTTATTTTTTGAATTACATTTGATAGCAATTAAAAAATTTAAAATGAAAAAATTATACTTCTTTTTGGCTGCTTGTTCAGCCACTTTGTTCTCTTACTCTCAAGGGAACATGAATGTTTACAGTGAAGCTATAAATAAAGGATTAGCTACTGTAGAAAAACCTAGCATGAATCAGATTAATCACGAAAAAACAGGTGTTGTTTTTTGGAGTGACGATTTTTCTGACCCTACTACATGGACAATTGATAATGACACTGTTGGTTTAGGGCCTGATTATGGTTGGTCTATTGATAATAGCATTGACGGATGGTTTTTTAGTAATCCTGTAAACTCAACTTCTGGAGGTAATTTCGCTGAATTAAATAATGGCGATGCTACTTCAGGAACTCAACTTTCTAATATGACCTACACGCTTACCACAGCTGCACCAATTGATGTAATGGCTCTTGCTGGAACAGAACAGGTGTCGTTAAGTTTCCAACAGTATGGAGCTAGATTTAACGATCTTCAGGAAATTTTAATTAGTGTAAATGGTGTAACTTTTACTTCTGTTGGAGACAACCTTGATAAAGACGTGTTGAGTGCTTCAGGGGGTGCCCCTTATGACAATCCTGATAACAAAGTAATTAATTTGGCACCTTATATTGCTGGATTCTCCTCTTCTGTTTGGATTCAATTTAGATGGACAACGAATTATCCTAATTCTGCTAGTAATCCTAACGTATGGATTACTTACGGGTGGATGATTGATGATGTTGAACTAGTAACAAATCCTAGTAATGACCTAACAATGAATAGCTATTATTTTGGATCTGCAGGTCTTCCTTACTACCAAATCCCTACTGCTCAAATTGCACCAATAGACTTTTCTGCTCAAGTTATGAATAATGGTGCTGTTGATCAACCAGGATCTGTCCTTACTGTTGATGTGACAGGTGCGAGTACATTTAACGGGACAAGTGCTTCTTCAACAATTGCTGTAGGCGCAATGGATTCATTATTTACCACAAGCCCATTTACACCTTCTTCAACTGTTGGGAATTGTGATATTACCATTTCTGTAAGCTCGGATTCAAATGATGTTAACCCTGGAGATAATTCTGCTACTGAAACAATTGCAATTACTGACCATACTTATGCTAGAGATGAAGGGGTAATTGACGGAGGATCATACAATGCTGGTGAACCTTTTGAAGTGGGAAACTACTTTGACATATTTGCTGATCAAACGCTAAAAGCAATTGATGTAACCATAAGCTCTTCATCTGAGCCGGGAGCAATTATATATGCTGTTATATACTCTATTGACGCAACTTCTGGAGATTTTATTTTTGAGGGTAATACTGACGATTATACACTAACATCTTCGGATGTAAATGGGACGGCAACAGTTACATTACCATTATTTTCACCATTTGAATTGCTAAGTGGTAGAGGATATCTTGCTGTTGTTGGTGCATATGGCGATGGTGGTACTACTAATGATTTAGTAGCTGCTACATCTGGTGAATCTGAACCTCAAACTTCTTTTTATTACGATGGAACAGATTTAACTTGGTATTATACGACTAGCACTCCTATGGTAAGGTTAAACTTCGATCCTACTATTAACATTCAAGAAAGAAAAGAAACCGGCATGTCATTAAATCAAAATATGCCAAACCCTTTTAACAATTCAACTATCATAGAGTTTGAAATAGACAAGCAAATGGATGTTAATTTTGAAGTATTAGATATAACTGGTAAAGTTGTTAAGATACTTTATTTAGGAAATATGGGAGTAGGTACTCACCAAATTAACCTAAATTCTGATAGCTTTAGAAACGGCATCTATTACTATTCTATCTACAATGAAGAATTTAAAGTAACTAAGAAGATGATTATTCAAAAGTAATATTCTTTAAACCTCCACTTAAAAGGCGCCAAAGGCGCCTTTTTTTATTCATATACTTTTACTTTATACCTTTTCTCAAAGCCTTCTAAGCCTTGAAGACCTCCAGAATGTAAAGCAACAACAACACTACTTTTTTGCTGAGATTTTAAATCCTCAATCATCCCATAAAATAGTTTAGCAGAATAAATAGGATCTGTTTTTATACCAGTAATTTTATAAAAAACTCGCATAAATTCAATTAATTTTTGGTTGTTTTTAGCGTAACCACCAAAATGATATTCATGCAATAAACGAAAGGAACCATTAGATTGATTATTACTAATTAGTTCCCTTATTTGCTTGTCCAAATATTCAGCTCCCTTTAAAACTACAACTCCATTAACTCGTTGGTTTTTGTTCAACTGACGATGTATTCCAATCATTGTAGCCCCAGTACCAACATCACAATATATATCTTGAAAATCAATTGTAATTTCCTTTATAATATCTCTGCATCCGTATATACCGTAACGATTTGCCCCTCCTTCTGGAATTATAAAATAATTGGGAAATTGTTTGCTGAAAAAACCACTATTTGAGTCTTTATTTCTATACTCTTCTCTAGAAATAAACAACAACTTAGCTCCTAATTCAACACAAGTTTTTAATGTTGGGCTTAATTCATTGGGCTTTTCACCTCTAATTACTAATATTAGTGGAATCTTACATTTTTCAGCAACAAATGATGCTGCCAAAATATGGTTAGAATGTGCTCCACCAAATGTAACAACCCCCTTAAAGTTGTTAGAATTATAATGTGCTAAATTATATTTTAACTTCCTCCATTTGTTCCCTGAAACTATATTATGAATCTGATCATCTCTCTTTACATATACCTTCTGTTTAACCCCCCAATAGGATAAATCAATTGGTTCAATTGAAGAAGGGAGCGTAAAAAAAGAATTAAGGTTGTTTCTCATAAACAACTTCTAATAAAGTTCTAAAGGCCACAAATTTTCCGCTAAACTTTTGGGTGTGTTCCTGTTGAAGCTTTGGAGCATATAGATCTTGGTAGGTATTATAATCAGATTTACTATTTAATAAGTATTGAATACTGTAAGAAACACCACCTTGTTCCTCTGCATGAATTCTACAAATCTTTGCATTGATAAAAAGACCTGTATCTAAAACATCAGGAACATGTGTTTGTTTCATCCACTTTAGCCAATCATCGTGACAATCATAGTCAATGTTAATAGTTACATTGTATAAAATCATGTGTCTGTATTAATTTTTTCTGGCTTACTCCCAGATAATTTTCGGTAGCGTTTTCTAGCCTCAACTACAAATAAACTTCCTTTATGATTAAATAAAATAGTTTTATAAGCTTCCTTGGCCTTATCTAAATCATACAAATGGTGTTCATATATATTCCCCAATAAAAAAAGTGCATTATCTGCTAAAATATCATCACCATAATCGGCTATTAATTCGGTTAATAACAGTATCGCTTTTTCAAAATTTTCTTGTTTTATAGCAATATTTGCTTTTTTTAGTAGTACATCGTCATTTAAAGTATGGTAACCATTAATACTATTTATTGAATCGTAAAGAGATTCAGCCTCCAAATAGTTGTGCTGTAAGATGCAAAGATCAGCCTGAGCAAATAAATCCATCGTTATAGTTGAAGTATCTAAATTATAATTATCCGTAATTAACAAGGATAAATCCATAGCATCATTAGCAATTAATTTAGAGGTTGATGCTTTAAGTACATCTAACTGTGCTTGACACCAATCATATTCCCCAGTGTAATAATACACTTTAGCATTTTTAAATTTGGCTAAGTGTCCAATACGATCTTCCTTAAATTGTTTTTCAACCTGCATAAATAATAGAGACGCATCCCACAACTCTCCTTTAAGCACAAGAACTTCTGCCAATTCTATTTTAATCTCTCCTTTTAAAGGTTTGGATATGCCTGGACTCCTCAAAAGGCGCTGTAAATGATACTCAGCTGATGAGTAATCGTGCAAATAGTAAGCCTCTAAGTCCGCTAATCCTCTAACAGCATCGATATATCTTTTATCAGATTCGTAAGAATTAAAATATGTTTTAATTTCATCAATTGCTCTAGTGTAATTTTCTTTTAATAAAATCAATTGTTCTCTTGTAATATTTACTCCAGAAACCAATTTAGCTTTAAGTGTTTTTAATTTCTTTGCTTTTGCTTTTGCCGCAATTTGTTTCTGTGGAAATTTAGTTATAATATCTTGGTAACATTTTAAAGCTACTTCATAGCTTTCATTAACATAACATGACTGTGCAAATTCCAATAATTTAGCCCCTTGAGCATTTGTTTTTTTATCAATAGATTTAATCTGAATATAAGCACTATTAAAATCATTTACTGAAGAAAAATACCATGCTAGAAGTTCATTATAAACAATATTGTTGGGCTGTTTTTGACTTTTTCTAAGCAATTCATTTTTAAGGATTAATCTATTTTTTGAATCATTGAGTAAGTCTATTGAACTACTTAAATTTCTTTGTACAACAGCTAAGTAACCATTACTTTGATCTATAAGCTCCAGATAGGTTTTTATCATTTGCTGAGTTTCTCCTTTTCTATTGTAAATAGCAGCTATTTTCTGATTATATATTAATTTATTCGAATTGTACTTATTCCCTAGTTCATATACTTGTAAAGCAAAATCAATCATTCCTTCTTTTTCGTAAGCAGTGGCCAGATTCTGGATTTGCTGATGGGTAGACTGCTGATTTATTTTTTTTAACGCTTGCACATAGTAACCTTGAGCCTTTTCCTTTTTATTATATAACTCATAAATTTTTCCTAAATCAATTAAAAAATGATACTTATTTGGGTACTTTTTTAACTGTTTTTTTACCAATTTCTCAGCCTCCTTAAGGTTATTGGTTTCTATAAGAGAAATTCTATAAGGGTTGTAAATGTCTTTTTTTGATTTACTAGAAGCTAGTTTTTCAAAATAGAGAACCGCCTTTTGAAAGTCTGCGTTATTGTAATAGTTAATTGCCAATCTATAGTCTTGATTTGAATCTTGGGAAAAACTATAGAAAGCCGTAACTATAAAAAGTACAGCAAAAAAACTTTGAAGATAATATTGTTTATTTTTTAGAATATCCATTGATTAGGTCTCTAACTTTATTGGATAGAGAATCATCCAAAAAAACAATTGCATCACAAGTGAGAACATAATTGGAAATGTTTTCGTTAAGTTGATTTAAATTCACCTTCTCATTTGCTAAATATTGTGCAACTGAATCCTTATTTAATAATCCATTTTCGATGTCTGCTCTTAAATTACTGAGCTGTTTTGTCATTGTAGTTAAATTCGAATGAATGTTTTCTACATCACCAGAGAGTCCTTTTGACCCTTTTTTTATCCCTTTATATTTATTTATTATCTGAACAAATTCCTTCTCTACAGTATCAGCATTATAATATTTTTTTATTTGAGAAATATTATGTTTATAAGCTTCAACTGCTTTATCTACCTGTTTTTGATCTACAGATTCAAAAGAATTCTCCATAGATTGAAGGTAAAACTCAAGCTCACCAAGCTCTGCCAACTCTTGTTTGTAATCTACTGAGCATCCCACAAAAAGAAGTACAGCAACAGATAATATAATTGATTTCATAGTATTAATTAATTTACAAAAACTATTCCTTATCATTAATGGTGTCAAATCCAGTGTATGGAATGAGTACCTTAGGAATAGAAATTCCTTTTTCCGACTGATTATTTTCTAATAAAGCAGCCATGATTCTTGGAAGAGCAAGTGCACTACCATTTAATGTATGAACTAATTGATTCTTGTTATTATTGTTCTTAAACCTAAGTTTTAATCTATTGGACTGGTAAGTTTCAAAATTAGAAACGGAGCTTACCTCTAACCACTTTTGCTGAGCCGATGAATAGACCTCAAAATCATAGGTTAATGCAGCTGTAAATCCTAAATCACCTCCACAAAGGCGCACTACTCTGTAAGGTAGTTCTAATTTATCTAACAACAATTTTACATGAGCTACCATTTCATCTAAAATAGCATAACTGTTTTCAGGATGAGCAAGTTGAACTATTTCAACTTTATCAAACTGATGCAATCGATTAAGCCCTCTAACATCTTTACCATACGATCCAGCCTCTCTTCTAAAACATGGAGTATAACCAACTCTTTTCACAGGAAAATCATCTTCTTTTAGAAGTGTATTACGGAAAATATTTGTAATTGGAACCTCTGCAGTAGGTATTAAATATAAATTATCTTCTTGCATGTGATACATCTGCCCTTCTTTATCAGGTAGCTGACCAGTAGCAAATCCAGATTCTTCATTTACCACCAATGGAGGAATTACTTCTTTATAATTACTTGCTATAGCTTCATTTAGAAAAAAGTTAATTAATGCCCTTTGAAGCTGTGCACCTTTACCAATATAAACAGGAAATCCTGATCCAGTGATTTTTACCCCAAGCTCAAAATCAATCAAGTTGTATTTTTTTGCAATTTCCCAATGTGGAATTGCCCCTGCAAATAATTGGGGTGTGTGTCCATAATTTTCAATAACCTCATTGTCATTTTCAGAATTTCCAGATGGAACCAATTTATTGGGAACATTGGGAATTTGATATAAAATTTCTTTAATAGAATTTTCTGAATCAACAAGCTGCTGTTTTAATGTCTTAGTTGAATCCTTTAATAATGCTGTTTTTTGTTTTAGCTCATTAGCCTGTTGATGTTGCCCAGTCTTAAATAATTCACCTATTTTTTTTGACAACTGATTTAGCTCGGCTAATTCATTATCTAGCTTAAATTGAGCGCTTCGTCTTAACTCATCTAGATTTATTACTTCAAAAATCAGTTTTTCAAAATCCTTATTACGTATTTTTAATTGACCAATAATTGATTCTTTATTTTCTCTAATATTGTTTATTTCTAGCATTATTTAAACGGATAGATTTAAGTTCAAAACTATTAAAAAGGGAGTGAAAAAATTAAATAAAAACAAAAAAAGCGTCCCTAGAGACGCTTTATATAAAACTTAAATTGAATTTTACTTTTCTTCAAAAGGAGAAACAGATACAAACGACTTATTATTCGCTTTCTTTCTAAACTCCACCACTCCATCTTTTAAAGCAAATAAAGTGTGATCTTTCCCCATTCCAACGTTTTCACCTGGATAATGAACAGTACCTCTTTGACGAACAATAATGTTTCCAGATACAGCCAATTGACCACCATAAATCTTTATTCCGAGTCTATTAGACTCTGAATCACGACCGTTTTTTGAACTTGCTGCTGCTTTTTTATGTGCCATAGTTATAAGGTTTTAATTATTTATCTTCTTTTTTTGGAGCTGCTTTCTTTGGAGCTGCCTTTTTAGGGGCTGCTTTTTTTGCAGCCGCTTTTTTAGTAGCTGTTGCTTTAACAGTTTTTGCTGCTGGAGCTTTAGCCGTTTCTTTTTTTGCTGTTGTGGTTTTTGTTGCTGCCTTAGCAGTCTTTGCTGCTGAAGCCTTAGCTTCTGAAGATTCAGCCTTAGCTTTAGCGTCAGTAGCTTTTTTAGCAACTTTAGTAGTTATCGATTGAATAGAAATTTCAGAAAATCTCTGTCTATGACCATTCTTAACAGCGTAACCTTTTCTTCTTTTCTTTTTAAAGACAATAACTTTATCACCTTTAAGATGCTTTTCAATTTTTGCGGTTACTTGAGCACCTTTTACAGCTGGGGCGCCAACAGATATTTTACCTTTATCATCTAAAAGAAGAACGTTGTCAAAAACAACCTTTTCTCCTTCTTTACCCTGAAGCTGATGAACAAAGTATCGTTGATCTTTTTCTACTTTAAACTGCTGCCCTGCTATTTCAACAATTGCATACATAAACTATGTTTTATTTATTATTTAATTTACAAAGGGCTGCAAATTTATAAAATCTTTCCATTTAATCACAAAAATCCTCACATATATTACATTATTCACTTCTTAAAGAAGTTAAAAAAAATTATGTTCTTATTTTAGCAACAAATCTTTCTTTGTGAAATTAGTAAAACCTCTTTCTGTAAAAGCACTTTCAAAGCTAATTAACCGCTCCTATTTTGGAAATGGAGACCTATTAATATCCGGAATAAATGAAATTCATAAAGTTGAAAAAGGAGATATCGTATTTGTTGACCATCCAAAATATTATAAAAAAGCACTTGGATCTGTAGCTACTGCAGTAATTATCAATGATTCTAGTGTGCAAATTCCTAATGGGAAGGCAATACTTTTTTCAGAAGACCCTTTTGCTGATTTCAATAAATTAACGCTACATTTTTGTCCTCAAAACTTCTCTGCTAACAACTTTGGAGAAAATTCCAGCTTTGGCAAAAACACCTTTATTCATCCTTCAGCAATAATTGGCAACAATGTAACTATTGGGGATGATTGTACAATTCATGCCAATACCACAATCTATGACAACATTATTATTGGAGATAATGTTACCATACATGCTAATAGTGTAATTGGTGCAAATGCTTTTTATTACAAAAAATACGACTCTAACTATTCTCCTATGTATAGCTGTGGGAGAGTAGTGATTGAAGACCATGTTGAAATCGGTGCTTTGTCTACAATTGACAGAGGAGTCACAGGAGATACTATTATACAAAAAGGCACCAAAATGGACAATCAAGTTCATATTGGCCACGATACAGTTATTGGTGAAAATTGTCTTTTTGCTGCACAAGTAGGAATTGCGGGTTGTGTAAAAATCGAAGATAATGTGATTTTGTGGGGGCAGGTTGGTGTTCCAAGCGACATTACCATAGGAAGAGGTGCTGTTGTGCTTGGACAATCAGGAGTTTCAAAAAACTTAGCTCCTGAAAAAACATATTTTGGAAGTCCTGCGAGTGAATCAAGAGAAAAGTTTAAAGAACTAGCCGCAATCAGAAAACTCCCCAGAATCATTGAAAAGCTTAGCTAATGTCAGAAAAAGTAAATAAAATTTTAAGTAAGCTAGAGCTAAATGAATTTAAGCTCAACTCACTGCTTGAGATAACAAAAGGGATTAACAACAACTTTTCTGTCGAAAAACTACTTAAAATATATGAATACATCCTAAGGGAACAATTGGGAATATCTAGACTAATCCTTTACAATTTCAATCAAAAAAACTGGAACTGTCTGCTTAGGTATGGAGCTAAAGGAAACGCTCGGAAAATAAATATTCATAAAGATTTACTACATATAAAAGATATAACTGTAATTGAATCATCCTCAAGCGCATCCTTAAACTCTTTTGACATTGTAATTCCTATATATCATAAAAAAAAGCCCCTTTCTTACCTTTTAATTGGAGATTTAAATGAAGATGCTATTCGAATAAGTCCAACCATAAAGCACATGCCGTTTATCCAAACCCTTACCAACATAATAATTGTTGCTATAGAAAATAAACGTTTTGCTAATGAAAGCATTCTACAAGAAATAACAAATAAAGAGCTAGAAGTAGCATCCCAAATGCAACGATTATTATTTCCTGAACATTTGCCTTCAAACAACCGATTAGACGTTGCTGCAAGATATGAAACCCAACAATTGGTAGGAGGAGACTACTACGATTTTATTAAAATTAATCACCAAGAATACGTTTTTTGTATTGCCGATGTCTCCGGAAAGGGTGTTTCAGCTGCTCTTCTAATGAGTAACTTTCAGGCTAACCTGAAGGCTAATGTTAAATACAATCATGGTCAACTCACTTTAGAGGATTTGGTTCATTTACTTAACGAAGATGTAAATAATGCTGCTAAGGGGGAGAAATTTATCACCTTATTTATTAGTTACTACAACTGTACCAACAGAAAATTAAAATATGTGAATGCTGGCCACAATCACCCTTTACTTTCTGATGGAAAAACCTTTAAGCTTCTAAATAAAGGGTGCATAGGCCTCGGAATGTTTGATAAGCTTCCCTCTGTTGAAATGGAGGAGATAGCCATTAATCCTGGAAATGTTTTAGTTTGCTATACAGATGGATTAGTTGAGCTTGAAAATGAAGAAGGCGAACAGTTTGAAACAGATCGATTGCATGAAATAGTTAAAAACAACTTTCACCTTTCTATGAAAGATTTAGATAAAATTATATTTCACGAATTGGATCGATTTAAAGGCAAAAAAGAGTTTTTAGATGACACTGCTTTATTAAGCTGTCGTTTTCTGTAATTTAATTTTTTATGCAAAAAATATCTACTTTAATAATTGATGATGAATTTCATGCAAGAGAAAATTTAAAATTGCTCCTTACTGAATTTTGTCCTCAAATAAATATTGTGGGTGAAGCTGATGGAATTCAAAGCGCACTTAAGCAAATCGACAGTAAAAAACCTCACTTACTCTTTTTAGACATCAGAATGCCATCTGGAGCTGAGGGTTTTGAACTGTTGGATTTAATCCCAGACAAAAGCATTAGAGTTATTTTTATTACTGCTTTTAAAGAATACGCTATTAAAGCCTTTAAAGCAAATGCTATAGATTACCTGCTTAAGCCGGTTGACATTCAAGAACTGAAAAATGCAGTTGCCAAAATCAAGCTGACAGATTTTACCAACGAGCAAAACAATCAATACATCAACCAATTAAAAAGCTTAACCTCTTCCTTAGGAATATTAAACGATAAAATTTCTATATCTAACAAAAAAGGCATAAAAGTCATTTATCAAAAAGACATCATTCGATTGGAGGCAGACGGCAACTGCACTATTCTTTTTTTTAGTGATAATACTAGCTACTTTGACACTAGAACACTAAAAAAATATGAGCAAATCCTAAACAAAAATAATTTTTATAGAGTACACAAGTCTCATATTATAAACTTAAACTATGTTCAAGAATACAGTAGAGAACTTAGACCTATCATTACCATGAAAAATGGGGTTAAAATTCCTGTTAGTAGACTTAAAGTTAAAGCTCTCACAGCTATATTAAAATCACTTTAATCAGTTAAAGAAACACTTCACTAAACAAAACATACCATTGAGTAAACGGTACAACCTTTGAGAAAAATTCTGCGTTTATATAGTAACCACAAAAAGACAGAATTATGCCCCTTAGAGCAATTATAGTAGACGATGAATTTAACGCAAGAGAAAATTTAAAATTGCTTATTCATGAGCATTGTCCAGAATTAACAATTGTAGGATTAGCTGAGTCAGCTAAGCAAGCTAAAGAATTAATAAGCTCAAAAAAACCTGAGTTGGTATTTTTGGACATCTCTATGCCTGTTGAAGATGGCTTTTCACTTTTAAATTCTTTTAAAGAAAGAAATTTTTCTGTTGTTTTCACCACTGCTTACAATGAATATGCTTTTAAAGCTTTTAAAGCTGATGCTGTAGATTATTTAGAAAAACCTATCTGTATTGATGACTTAAAAAAGGCGGTTGCAAAAGTCATAAAATACCATAGTAACAACACCGTTAACAACTCAACTGTTGACTACAACAACTTATCGGAAAACATTCAGCTGAGTAAACAATTGGATAAAATTAGTGTGCCTACAAAAAATGGATATCTAATTATAGACAATAAAGATATTGTTAACTTAGAAGCAAGTGATAACTACACCATGATTCACCTTATTGATGGTTCACGACACTTAAGCAGTAAAAATATAAAAGTATATGAAGAGAATCTTGACAACACCATATTCTTTAGAAGTCATAAATCTCATATAATTAATGTCGAGTACCACCTAAGAGAGTTTTCTAGAAGTGAAGGTAATGTAGCCATTATGACAAACGGTAAATATATTCCAATATCTAGAAGAAAAATGCCTTTCTTTATGAACAGAATTAACTGTTTCTAAAACAAACATGACTTTTACAAGATATCTTTTTTTTTCACTTTTTATCTTCCCTATTGCTTTGTTCTATGGTCAAGAATATAGTTTTATTCCCTATTCTGTTGAAGATGGTCTGTCTCAAACTCAAGTTCATTCGATTTGCTCAGACAGCTTGGGTAATCTATGGGTTGGTACTGGAGGTGGGGTAAGTAAATTTGATGGGAAATCTTTCGTTAATTATTCTAAAGAAAATGGCTTAGCAGACAACTCATCTGTTGAATTAAAACATCAAAAAGGATTTGTATGGATTGCCACAAAAAAGGGGATCTCAAGAATTAAGGACAAACAGCTTGCTACTTTAGAAATTTCAAGCCTAGTAAAAGACAATCATATTAATTCGATAGAATTTGATAAAAAAAACCAGCTTTGGATAGCCATTCAAAATGTTGGCTTAGTAGAAACCAACTTAATTTCAATAGATAATTTTTCTGTTGAAAAAGTTAACTTACACAACCCCAAACCCAATCTTTTTATTCGTTCAATAAAATGTGATCAAAAAGGAAGAATATGGATTGGAGGAAAAGGATATATAGGCTACTTAGAAAACGAAAAATGGAATGAACTAATCCTTCCTTCAAACACTTCAAATGTTAGTGATATAGATCAAGATTCGGATGGTTTATTTTGGATATCTACCTATGACAGAGGCGTGTTTAGCTATGATATGAACCAAAATACATTTACCCATTATGACCAAAAACACGGACTTATAAGCTCTACGATAAGAGGTGTTTTTATTGATTCCAAAAATAGAATTTGGTTATCTTCAAAAAATGGTGCCTCAAGAATCGAAAATAAAACCATAAAGAACTTCAATAAAAAAAATGGTCTTCTTGAAGAAAACATCAACACTATAAGTGAGGATTTAGAACAAAACATATGGTTTGGTACAGATGGTTCAGGAACCTACAGGTTTACTGGAGAGCAATTTGTGAACTACACAACAAGAACTGGTCTTCCAAGTAATTACGTTATGTCTATTTGTCAAGACCAGCAAAATAATTTTTGGCTATCCACTTACGATGAAGGTATTTGTTGTTTAAAAAACAATTCAACGCTTAATTACAACATAAAAAATTCAGCTATTAAAAACAACACGGTATGGAGTAGTGTTTGCACAAAAGATAATCAACTTTATTTTGGGACTTCTGGGGGGCTGGTTAAAATAAAAAACGGAGAAATAACAACTTATTCCAATGAAAGCTGGTTACCATCAAACAAAATCACCTGCCTTTATGAAGATGAAAAAAATAGACTTTGGATAGGTTGTTCCAAAGGATTGGCAATTATTGATAAAAATATTAAATACACTTTTAATACTTCTTCAGGATTTAAGGGTAAAAAAATTAGAAGTATCTGTGCTTTTGAAAATCAAATAGTTGTTGGATCAAGTACAGGAATATTTGCTTTTGACAGTGAATTGAATTCAAAAAAAATAACACTCGACAAAAGTATTTCTGGAACAATATACTGCTTAGAAAACTGGCAAGATTCTTTATTATTTATTGGAACTGGAAATGGTCTTTTTATCTACAATAAAAAAAGCATTTATCAATTGCATTTACATAATTCATTTAGTGCCAACTACATTAATTTTTTAAAGCTAGACCATAATAACCTTTGGATTGGAACCAATTTTGGTGTTTTTGAATTAGACCTGAAATCATTAGCTGCTTCAACTATTGACCTAAATCATTATGCCGTAGCTAATGGATTAAAAAGTGTTGAAACTAACCTAAATGCTTCATATGTCGACAAAAAAGGCAATATATGGATGGGAACTGGGAAGGGGTTAACCAAATTCAACAAACATGAATACAGCAATCAAAAAAACATCAACAACCCTATTGCACAAATAAACGATGTTCAATTGTTTCTCAAGCCAACTCTTTGGAAAAAATACTCCTCATCCATAAATCCATATAATCAACTCCCAGAAAAATTAATTTTAGCTAGCAAAAAAAATTATCTTACTTTTTATTTTTCCGCTGCTAATCTTTCAAGAAACAGCTCCTTAAGCTATCAATTTATGCTGAAAAATTTTGACGAGAGCTGGTCTCCAAATTACCAACAAAATAGCTTCACCTATGCCAATCTTCCTCCTGGAAATTACACATTTAAAGTTCGGGCTTCAACAGATAATGTAAACTGGGGTAAATCAGCTGAGTTTAGCTTTAAAATAGACTATCCATATTACCTAAAGTGGTGGTTTATTGTTATTGAAGTAACTTTATTATGTCTTATAATTTTCATTCTTTGGAAATGGAGAACTAACGTCATTCAACGAAATATTAACACTCAAAATCTAGTATATAAAACCAACTTATTATCTCTTGAACAACAAAGCTTAAATGCTAGTATGAATAGACATTTTATATTTAACGCCTTGAATTCTATTCAATATTTCATAAATACTTCAGACAAATTATCGGCAAATAAATACTTATCAAGCTTTGCTAAACTTATTCGAAAAAACCTAGACAGCTCACTTTCTGAAAACAACCTAGTATCTCTTGCCGATGAATTAGAACGACTAGAACTATACCTATCTCTTGAACACATGCGATTTAAAACAAAATTCGATTACCAACTTCATGTTGATTCAGATGTTCAAACAGAGGCTATAAAAGTTCCCGCAATGTTTATGCAACCATTTGTTGAAAACAGCATATGGCATGGAATTCTTCCCAAAAATTCAAAAGGTGAAATAACTATTTCTATTTCCTATAAAAACACAGAAGATCTATATTTTACCATTGAAGACAATGGAATAGGAGTTCAAGAAAGTTTAAAATCCAAAGGAGTTTATCAACATAGCTCGAAAGGACTAAATATTACTTCAAACAGAATTGAAGTTCTTAGAAGATTAACCCAGAAAAATTTCGAAATTATAGGACCAAAACAGCTTAACAATGAAAAAGATGAATCAATTGGCTCGAAAGTTGAAATCATTTTAAGAAGAAACCCTGATGAAAAAATTGCTAATTAATATAACTTTTCGTACATTAGCTACGTTAATAGTATCATGAAGAGAGTATTATTCATATTAATTGTGCTTTTTATAGCATCGTTTTCTTTAGAGAGCTGCACCAAATTTAAAGCTCCTGCTAAGAAAGAAACAACCTCTTTACTTCCATTTGGAACAGTTGATGATGATGATCCTATTGACACATTCCATGATTTAAATGGAGACCCCATCGGAATAACAGATTCTGATGACGATGAAGATCACGACAAAGAAAACACATCAAATTAATATAAAAACCCCGTTAAAACGGGGTTTTTTTTTGCCTATATGATTAAAAAATCTATTCTCCCTTTAGCTATAGGAACATTAATAGGATTTCCTCTTTTAGGTTTTGTTATTCATTTTTTCACCTTTGAAACTTCTTTCTTAAGTCTTTTTTCATCAAAAACTAATCTTGCTATAGAATGTATTGTAGGAATAGTTTCAGGACTACTTTTTGGTTACGTTGGATGGAAAATAATTTCAATGAAATTTATGAGCTCAGTTTTAACAAAATACCAGCAACTTATTAGCACTTTTGAAATAGACACTTCGCTCATCTTTTTTGTAAGCTTTTGTGCCGGATTTGGCGAAGAAGTATTTTTCAGAGGTGTTCTTCAACCCATAATCGGAATATGGATAACAGCAGTATTGTTTGTAGCCATACACGGATACCTAAATCCAAAAAACTGGAAAATATCTGTTTATGGAATATACTTAACCCTTGTTATTGCTTTGATTGGATACTTTAATAACTATCTTGGACTAACATCTGCCATTATCTCACATATGATGATTGATGTAGTACTTTTTTATAAACTCTACCAAAATAAATCATCAAAAATTTCTAGCTGAGCATTTGTTTTGCCTTTTGTAACGCTAATACAAACTCATCAATTTCTTTAATTGTATTGTAAAATGAAAAGCTTGCTCTAGCAGTTCCAGGAATTTTGTAATAATCCATTAAAGGCTGAGTACAATGGTGACCTGTTCTTATAGCAATTCCCTGCTGATCTAACAAAGTTCCCAAATCAAATGGGTGGATATCCTTAATTAGAAAAGAAATCACCCCCGCTTTATTTGCTGAACAACCAATAATTTTCAAGCCATCAACTTTTAACATCTCATTAGTGGCGTATTCCAATAATTGTTTTTCTTGTTTTTCAATAAAGGAGAATCCAATATTTTGAACATATTTAATTGCCGTAGCAAGACCAATTACACCAGCAATATTTGGAGTCCCCGCTTCAAATTTATGAGGGGGAGAGTTATAAGTTGTCTTTTTAAAAGTCACCTCTTTTATCATATCTCCACCTCCTTGATAAGGGTCCATTTCTTCAAGCCATTTTCTTTTGGCATACAACACCCCAATGCCTGTTGGCCCAAATAGCTTATGACCACTAAAAGCCAAAAAATCACAATCTAGTTCCTTAACATCTAATGATATATGCGGAACTGACTGAGCGGCATCTAGCAATACAGGAATATTATTTACCCTTGCAAGTTCAATAATTTCCTTAACAGGGTTAATAGTACCTAAAGTATTAGAAACATGAGTTATAGAGATTAACTTTGTTTTATTTCCTATTTTTCTTTTTAAGTCATCCATTTGGATTTCTCCAACGGAATTTACATCTGCAACAACCAAATTAGCCTGCTTTTTTTCACAAACCATTTGCCATGGAACAATGTTGCTATGATGTTCCATAGTTGTAATTAAAATTTCATCTCCTTTTTGGACATACTTATTAGCCCAAGAAAAAGCAACTATATTTATGGCATCTGTTGTTCCTTTTGTAAAAACAATTTCTTCACGATTTTCAGCCCCTATAAATTCCTGTATTATATCTCTAGATTGTTCGTACTGCTGAGTAGCTTGCTGACTCAAATAATGCACACCCCTATGAACATTGGAATTGGAAAATCGATAATAATTAGAAACCGCATCAATAACTACGGATGGTTTTTGACTTGTAGCTCCATTATCAAAGTAAATGAGAGGTTTGCCATTTACAGTTGTTGAAAGAGTTGGAAAGTCATTTCTAACTTTATCAATTAATTCATTCATTATACCAATTTAGATACAAATATAAGGGTTTAAAATGCCTCATTTGATATTGTATAAGTAATTAACTTTCCATCTGTAACAGTTATTAATTCGTTATACCCATCATTGTTTAAGTCTCCCAAGCAAGTTTTCATAGTGCCTTGAACAGGAAAGTCAGAATATCCATTTAAATTAGAATCAAACAAGTAAAGCTGTTTATGCTTATTGCTACCTACTAAGATGTAATTGTTATTATTTCCAATTAAAGAAATGTTTTCTTGAATATCAAAGTTAAAATTCTCAAAAAGCACCAACTCAAATTCAGGCCCATAAAGGGCTAACTTATTGTCACAAACGGAAACATATTCTAATACATTATTTCTAGAAAAGGCTACAGGGAAAATAACCGATTTTTTGAAAGAACAATTACTATCCAATCTAATAGATGAAAACTCTTTAGCACCTAATGAGATCGAATTAATTTTACGTAAACTATCGACAAAAACAACTTTTGTTTGTTCTATTGAAGGCCCTTTTATTACATGTATCTTTTGATCTTTGTCTGGATAAGCCTTAACAGAAGAAATAAATCTTTCTTTTCCTTTTCGGTTAAGTAAATAAGTATTTGACAAATTGTCATTTACCATTAAATAATCCTTACCCATAATTGAGAAAAATTGCACTTGGGATTTCACCAATCCTTTTGTGTTAAATAAATTCCACCCTTTAACTTTTTTCCCATCAGAATTATAGTTGTAAATCTTCTTATTAGCACAGGAAACTATAAAGCGGTAATTTAAATTTTTATCATAATCAATAACAGCTACAGGACTAGTTGCTTTATGGTCAAGCAAAATAGGCCTTCCAAATACTTCATTTCCATTAATGTCTAAAAAATGAAGCTTAGAAGTAGTATTAAAAACCATTTGCCACTTACCATTTTTATATAAATCTACCTGCTTTACTTTACCAATAATTTTTCCATCCAATTGAACAGTCCACTTAATCCTACCTGCAGCACTAATTAAGTGTATGGCATTAGAATAGTCTTGAACCAAGATTTCTTTTGTATTGGTTCTATGGTTTTTCATCAGCTGTGGAGAAGAGTAAATACTATCCAATTCTAAAACCCATAAAAAATTTGATTTTTTATTTTTAGAATTTCCTGTTGATAGCGCCATTGTGTAATGAAAATAGCCACTATCTATTGGAGAAAACTCATATGCAAACCCATCAATAAAATCAAATGTAGATTTTAAGTTAGACAGCTTATAAGTATGATTGGTTTTCAAACTATTGCTTAAAGCTTTAAACCCTTTTTCTCCAGAATAAAACCGTTCAATACTTGCCTGTGAAGACAAAAACTGCTTAGAAAATTTATTGTACATCGTTTGCTTATTATTTTCTTTTGCCTTTATCCAATCTGAATAAATATGAGCTAAGCCATTTAATGACGAAACAATAATATAACCCTGGGAAATTGTGAAAAAATACTGTTTATCTTGAACATCAAAATCCATTAGCTTTAAGAAATCAGCATTCTTTAAATGGTATATTTTCCAGTCATTTAACTCACTAGAAGCGGAATCTATATCAACAAGACTACCTATAATTGAAGGAGCATTCAAGTGTCCATTTTCTTCAATAAAAAAAGCATTATAGCTAGAATTAAAATTATCTTTAAACGAAACAGCTACTGCTTGTTCTCCAATTACTTTCTTAAGCTTTTTTAATGGTTCACAATTGCATTTTACAGCTACAGAATCAAAAATAGTTGTCTTGGTCAATTGAGAAAAATCAACCACTGATCGCCTAGCTAAAGAAGTTAATCTATCAGGAATTAATTCCGACTGGTGTTTAGTTACAGTGGATTGAAAAATTAAGTCTTCTTTATTGGATGAAACACCTGAAAATAATATACTATTTGGCTTTACATCTACGTCCAATTCCATCCAATTAACAGAACTCACTTGCTTCTCAATTTTAGAAAAGCAAGAATCCTTCATGTAAAAAGACAATAAATTAGACAACTTATCTCCCTTAAAATACAAATGCAAATTACTTGATGGGCTAGCTGTAAAACGCAACTTGCGGAAAATTTCATCATCCAATAAGCTAGAATCTGAGCTTAGCTGAAAATAAGCTTCTTTAATCAATTCTTTTGAGGATGAGTACATTAAAAATGGAACCTTGTAAGACAAATACATTAAAGAAGAATCCTTTAATTGACACTCAAAAACTGTATTATTTTCGATACTAAATGTGTCTATAGAAAGTGCCTCTTCTTTGCATAAGCTAGAAAAACTTAAGAACTGATTCTGTCTACAATTTACAACACCAAATAATTCAAGTATTTGATTTGAAAAATATACGCTTAGTACTGTTTTATTGTCTTTAAACAATACTTCTAATGAATTTGATGAAATCAACATTGAGTCAAGCTCTTTTATCCTACGCTCATAATGATTGAATTCTTTTAAGGAGAAGAATTTGTTCCATAAAAGATTGGTTTCAGAAAATTCAGACCAAGCTTTTCTTAAATTATTGCTTTCGATTATAACTGCAGGGTTTTTTGGAAGCACTTCTAATACATCCTGCTGAACAACTAAGGAATTGTTGAACTGCTGGAAAACATTAAACGACAATACTCCAGCAAATGCAATTAATAGTAATATAACAACTGTTCTATACAAGCTAACCAATTATGTAGTAAAAATACTTTTTACTAAATCAACTGCTTTAGCCTTAATATGATATATATAAACAAATGGGTGTGTATTCAAAATTTATTTGAACAAGATGGCTTGTGGATTTATGCCAGTGGTTTTAGTTTTAATAATAGAACCATCATTAGAATAGATCATTAATTTACCAGACTGTACATAATCAATGGCATCGGCAACATAAATATCGTTGGTAACTGGATGCACTCCTAATCCATAAAAAAGTGATGAATTTGAGGGGATAATCAGGTTAGAAACACTCTGATCAACATTCATTTTATTTACTCCATTAGAGATCCAGTATATATTAGCAGCAGCACCATCTAAACATAAATTTGATGCAGAAGCATTTAGATCAACAACTGTTTCCTTGTTGAAACTGCTAGGATTTATTTTTTCAAGAGTTCCATTGTTCATGTTGTATTCACCACTACAAAGCACCCAAATCATATTGTTTTTATCTAGAACCAAATCGTATGGATAAGGTCCCACAGAAATTGAATCTACTAGTTGATGTGAGTTTGAATTAATTTTATATACTAAGTTTTGTGATGGAGAACAAACATAAACTGATTCGTTGATTTTAATCATCGATTCTGTCCATCCCGAAACAGCTATAGCTGGCAAAAGCAACTTATTTTCTTTATCATAAACTGCAATAGCATTAGAATATAAATCTGAAATGTAAAGAATACTATCTGAAATCTTAATTATTTCTCTAGGAGAAGTCAGTCCAGAAATTTCATATTTTGAAGAAAGATCAAGTGAATCAACAACCTGAACCTTTCCAGAATTATTTACCACAATAAATAATTCTCCATCAATTAATGATATGGACTGAACAACATCACCTAAAGGAAAATTATTTTGTTGTTGAAAATAATAATTACGAAGACTATCAGAAGAAGAACTAAAAGCGGTAATTGACCCATTTGCTGTTCCAAAATTTCCTTCACAACCCACTAAAACATCAAAATAAAAGTTCTCTTGAATGGGATTGTTTAGAAATTGTGGCCCAATTTCTTTTTTCTTACATGAAATCAACAAAAGAACCAACAAGAAACTCCAAAATTTAAATGCTTCAGTCATTTTTTAAAATTTTTATTGTTTCCGTAGCTCCATAAGAAATTAATGACACAAAATAAACTCCTTTATACAGCAAGAGTTCATTTAACTCTATTGTATTGCTTCCAGCGAAATAATAATTGGAAAAACTAGCTACTTCTTTCCCAAAAACATCACTAACCACACAACTTAAAAGACTATTTTGGGTGAGCTTAAAATACAGTCTGGTTTCTGCTGTTATTGGATTAGGGTAAGCAGTAAATTCAGAAATAAACTTATTTTGAGACTCAACATTAAGTGGATTTAGGTGAATAACTCCAATTGCATCCAAATCAAATCCTGATTGCGGAAATGGAGTAGGCCATGGATCATTAATTTTGGACCCGTTCTGATCATATGTAGCATAATTAGTATTAATACTTCCAACAACATCAACAATTTTAATGTGAGAGATATTATTAACATCTAGCAAAGGAGAGGGTGTTAAATCAGCTAAATCAAATGGGGTTCCATATAGGGATCTATACTTACCTGCTAGGTTGTTTATTTTTGTCGCATCAATGTTCCCAAAACCATCTATTTGAATGGAATCTTGAGTGTTGGAAACTGCAGGGAAACGGTGAAAATTAACCCCATCGCTACTAACTTCTACAAATGCCAATTCCAAGAAAAAATCGTTAAAGGAGTTTTCAAAAACAGCAAAATCCCAATCAGGACCATCATAAATAGTGGACTCAAAAGTAAGGGTTGCTTCACCCGCGTCTCCTAAACTGACCACACCATTTACGCCCGCTTGGCCAAGAGCTGAAAAGCCATCACCAACAGAAGCGTATCCAAGGGAGGGATTTGAAATATCAAGTTCCCCCCTTTGAACAGAACATTGGGTTGCCCAACCAACAAACACAGAAGAGTCTTTATGTATTGCACTAGTTCCAGCATTACCAACTGGAGGATGAAACTGAGCAGAAAATTGAAAACTCAGTACTATAAGTGGTATGTAAGCAACAAATTTGTACAATTAATTCTTAATAATCTTTTTAACTAGCTCCCCATTATCATTGGTAAATCTAGCATAATATAGTCCTCTTGGAAGATGCGAAACATCAACTGAATTAGGATTAATCCTGTTTTCTAAAACAATTTTACCAAAACAATCAAAAATAGTTAAACTAAAATTTGATGAAGATGAATTATTTTCAAAATAAATTACATCCCTAGCTGGATTAGGATAAACTGAGAACTCATTATTTGTTAATGAAGTTAACCCAAGTGGCAGAGGACCTACATTATCTAAGCAAAAATATGCAGGAGTATTCATTCCAAACTGACCTACATCACTCGAAACAAGTTTAAATTGTACACTATCAAAAAGAGAATTAGGCATTCCAATATATTGCCAATCATTTACAATATAATCGTTGGTACTGTCTTGGTGGGTGAAATCCGCAAGTAAAAAAGTTGTGCTATCAACTAATGCACCTGAATAATACCCAAATGCAGTTAACTTAAAATAATCTTGGTCGGCATTTGTAAATTTCTTTGCAAACATATCGCCATCTCTCATACTGTTGGCAGCATATGTTGAATTGGTGATCATAGCGGTGAAGCCTTGAGGCTGATTAAATACTACAGTTGAATTGTTGGTGCCAACAACATAGTTTGGGCTATCAAAGGCTCCTTTTCCCGCTTTTGCACTGTATAAATTACCAGAGCCAGAGGTTACACTATCAGTGATATTAGAGTAAGCCCAACCTTTTGACCAATAGCCATAAATCGCGCCATAGGTGGTATCGTAGGTATTTGAAAAAGTATAATCTCCAGAACTAAACGTGCTATTAAAAAGTCCATTGTTGTGCTGTCCAGTTTGATCCGATCCGTCCCAATAGGATTCTGCAGAAAGCGCTAGATTTTCAAAGTCTGCTGGGTTCTGAGCAATTAAATTAAAGCTTATGAAAACAAGCAAAAGTGTAAATAGAAAGTTGATTTTTTTCATGATTTATTTTGTTAGATTAATTTTTAGATTTAATAAAAAGTGAGCGCCAGGCATGGGTCTATTAGCTACAACATGATATTGCTCATTGTAAATATTATTGATTTTAATTCCTGCAATAATTTGTTTGCCAGAAATAATTTTACTGGTCCAGTTAATTCCAAAATCTGCTGGAAAATAATGTGGCAAATAAGAGATGTTGGTTCTATCAATGAACACCCTTCCCACATAGGACTGAGAATAAAAAACTGTTACCTTTTTAGTTGTATAACTCAAATCAAATTGCCCTTGATTAATAGGAACATAAATAAGCTGTTTGCCAATCGAAGCGTCATTGGTAATATCAGAGCTTAAAGTACTTACCTGAAGAAAATTATATTGAGCCGCTAAGTTTAATTCTCCTAATCCAATAGAAAAGAAAGATTCGATTTTAGACTCCATTCCATATCGTTGTACTTCTTTGACATTTTCAGCAGACCAAAAACCCATTGAATTCGGAGTCCACATAATCCAATTTGTTGTTTGACCATAAAAGAAAGCGCAAGAAAGAATCAGCTTATTAGTCAAGTACAACCTATTGTTATTTTCAATTTCAAAGCCATTCTCTGGAAGTAAATTAGGGTTTCCTCCAGGCATCCAAAACCTATCATTTAAAGAAGGAATTCTATTGGTTTTAGAAAAATTAAATTCTGTGTTCCATTTATCATCTTTAAGCAATGTTTTCTTTATACCAAAAGAGGGTGTTATTGGAAGGGGGTCAACCCCTAACAATTCCTGTCTTAGAGAAAAATGATATTCAAATCGATTCAATTCATGTTCCCATTTCAAAAATGTTGACGTTACATTTTGTGAAATAACTTCACTGTAGTAATCAGAATCAGCCTGATCAATTCTAGCAGAAATAAAACCTTGAAACTTAGCATTTATTGAAGATAAATTCTTAGTTAATCTATAATTAGAATGGTAAGAGTTGATTAAAAAATTAGAGAAAATATCATTAGCTGTGTCGTTATATGCCATTTTCTCTCTAATTAAACCCAACTTAAAGTCGTGGAAAAATTTTCTACCACGATTTTTGTATATCAAAATTGACTTTAACTGTTTATCTTCCTGAAACTCACCATTATTAATTGCACCAATAACAGAAGGAATTTGCCTCCAGCTATCGACATAATTTACTTTTGCATCAAGTTGAGCTTTTGAATTTAGCTTTAAAGAAAATTCTTGCATAAAAAAATGCTGATTTATGGAAGCATTTTCTCTTTTAAGAATTGACTCTTCCGGGCTTGAAACATCTAAGTAGGAAAAATTATTAAAAGCAAATCGATGTAAGTAACCACTAGTTATTGACAGTTTATTAGTTGAGTGATTGAATTTTAAAATTGTTCTTTTAATACCAAAAGAACCCAATACTTGTTCTGCACTTAAAGCTAATCGGTCTTTAAAATCAGTTTCTGAGCTTAAACAAACCGCACCTCCAATGCCTCCAGAACCAGATGAAAGACTACTGCCACCCTTTTTTATAACCAAAGAGTTATAAAAATCAATTGGCAATAAAGTTAAATCTGTCAATCCTAAAGTTGATGAATTAACTGGAATTCCATTCCAAAAAAGTTGAGTTTGATTTGAACTAGAACCCCTTATTGAAATAGTCGCCAAATTCCCCGCACCATATTGCTTAACATACAAACCTGAGGATTTTCCAAGAAGCTCTTCAGTGGTTTGGCCAAAATATTTTGACAGCTCTAAAGAATCAATCTTTACTGCAGAAAACGTATTTATACCTTCAACACTTTTGCTATCCAAGACCAAATGCTCTTTTAATGTATCTGATTGAGCATAAATGGTCTTAACCAATAAAAATGCAAAAGCCAATAAAATAGAATGTAAACTACATTTTTTCATTGTAAACAATTAACACTTTGGGAATAAGAAATAAACAAGAAATATCACCATTAGAAAAATGATGATTTGCTTACTTACTGCTTTTTACCCGAAAGCTAAGTTGCATTATTAGGCAGGTCTTCTGACTTTCTTCACACAATCCGCCTTCCCAAAAAATTCAGTGACATTATAGATTGTGCTGCTACTAAAGATTACAGCTGCGGGAACAGTTCGAGAATTTCACTCGATTCCCTTTTAATTCTGTGAAACAAACACAGAAACCAAATAACTTCTGCGAAGATAAAAATTATTTAGACTTTGCTAACCTAAGAGCTGGTATTTTGTGTTCAGCGAAAGCAAATAAAGAAAATAAAACAGCATTAAAACACAAATCTCCAGCTATTGTATTTTTTAAAAATG
The DNA here is from genome assembly GCA_002716065.1 of Crocinitomicaceae bacterium. Classification (GTDB taxonomy): domain Bacteria; phylum Bacteroidota; class Bacteroidia; order Flavobacteriales_D; family Parvicellaceae. The sequence goes on from PAZE01000055.1 coordinate 62,692, forward strand.
GAATTGCCATGTAATAACACTCGAAAAGTCCAGAAAAAGTGTAAGAATACCCACCATTAATCCAAACAGCAAAGTTGGTGATAATAAAAAACAACAATGAACCAATTAAAGACCTATTTAAAACACTAAAAAACGTTCTTTTTTTCATGGTAACTCCAAGGAGAACAACCAATAAAAAACTTAAATAAACGGCCCATATCATTGAATGAAAACCAATGAAAAAATCAGAAACAATAATAGCAGCAAGAGGAATTAAAAATGCCAATTTTTTATTGGAAATAAAGAACCCTGCAAAAAGTGCTGTTGCAGCAATTGGAGAAAAATTAGGAATGTCAGCAAAGTATATGTTTAAAAATGCAAGACAA
>PAZE01000056.1 GCA_002716065.1 Crocinitomicaceae bacterium
AAACAGAGCTTACTGCTGCTCAATTTAATTTGTCCAATATTCATTAAAATGAAAGTTACAGAACATATATCTAATAGTAAAGACACCATTTTTTCTTTTGAAATACTCCCCCCACTCAAGGGAAAAGGAATTGAGGATTTATATGCTGGAATAGACCCTTTAATGGAGTTTAACCCTCCTTTTATTAACGTCACTTATCACAGAGAAGAGTATCAGTACAAAGAAATGGGTAATGGACTATTAAAGAAAGTATCTGTTCGAAAAAGGCCAGGGACTGTAGGTATTTGTGCTGCAATAATGAATAAATATAAAATTGACGCTATTCCTCATTTAATTTGTGGAGGATTTTCAAAAGAAGAAACTGAAAGTGCGCTAATAGACCTAAAGTTTTTGGGTGTTGACAATGTCTTAGCCTTAAGAGGAGACCCCATAAAAAGCGAACAAATTTTCACTCCTGCTCAAGGAGGAAATGCTTATGCTCTAGATCTAATTAAGCAGATGGATGAAATGAATCAAGGACAATATTTACATGAAGAAACTAAAAACAATCCATCTAATTTTTGCATAGGAACTCCGGGATATCCAGAAAAACATTTTGAGGCTATGAACATGAGTACTGACCTTAAGTATCTTAAAATGAAAGTAGATGCTGGTGCTGATTTTATAGTAACTCAAATGTTTTTTGATAATTCAAAATATTTTTCTTTTGTAAAAAAATGTAGAGAAATTGGCATAAATATCCCTATTATCCCTGGAATCAAACCCATAACCACTCTAAAACACATTTCATTTTTACCGAAGTTTTTTCATGTTGACTTTCCAGATGCTTTATCTAACGAGCTTTCTAAATGTAAAACTAACGACCAAGTTAAACAGGTGGGTAAAGAATGGGGAATCAATCAAGCCAAAGAACTCAAAGACAATAATGTTCCTGTTATCCATTTTTACACAATGGGCAAAGGAGAGTCTGTCAAAAATATAGCTAAAGCTGTTTTTTAGAAATCAATTTCAAATCAATACTTTTTAACACAACAAACAATAGAACTTTTTTAAGTTCAAATCGTTGTATTACCAGTTTATAGCTATTTTTATTTTCAATAAATTTAAGAGCAAACTTATTTGATGAGATGGATTAAGTATATTGTTGGAGCGTTGCTTTTACTATCTTTTGAATTTATTATTTCCCAGCAACCAAAAAAAATCAACTTTAAAGTCAACTTAAAAAGCGTTGAACATTATGGTATGGGATTAAAAAACTCTACTGTTTCTGTTTATACTGACGGTATTCTTACAGATTCCATTTTTTCCAAAAAAAAGTCGATTACTATTGCTCTTTCATCAAATCACATTTATAAAATTACTTTCAGTAAGAAAAATTATGCCACTAAACACGTTATAATCAATACAATTGACGTGCCTTCAAAAAAAAGATTAAAAATTAAAGCGGATATTAGCTTGTTTCGACCAAAAAAAGAATGGGAAATTGATTTTTTAAATCATGAACCAGTTTCTATTGCCAATTATAATTTTTTAAAAAAGAAGTTAGTTTGGGATTTTGACTACAATAGAAGTGTTGTTGAAAAAATTATTCTGGCAACAATAAAAAAATAAGCTATTTCTTTAGACCAAAATTGGCAGATAAAAACTCTCTATTCATTCTAGAGATGTTATCCAAAGATATTCCTTTTGGACACTCCACTTCACAAGCACCAGTATTGGTGCAATTACCAAATCCTTCTTCGTCCATTTTATTCACCATATTAATCACTCTATCCTTGGCTTCTACTTGACCTTGTGGGAGAAGAGAAAATTGCGAAACCTTTGCAGATACATAAAGCATAGCAGAAGAATTTTTACAAGTGGCAATACATGCCCCACAACCAATACATGTTGCAGCATCAAATGCTAAATCGGCATTTTCTTTAGGAATAGGAATAGCATTAGCATCTTGAGTATTTCCTGAAGTATTAACAGAAACAAAACCACCTGCTTGTTGAATTCGATCCATTGAACTTCTATCTACAATTAAATCTTTAATAACAGGTAATGCAGTTGCTCTGAAGGGTTCAATAAAAATGGTGTCTCCATCTTTAAATTTCCTCATGTGCAATTGACAGGTAGTTACTCCTCTGTCAGGACCATGTGCCTCTCCATTAATATACAATGAACACATTCCGAAAATTCCTTCTCTACAATCGTGATCAAATGCAACTGGTTCCTCTCCTTTTGACACAAGCTCTTCATTGAGAACGTCTAACATTTCTAAAAAAGACATGTGCTCAGAAACATTGGCAATTGGATAATCAACAATTTTACCTTTGTCTTTTTTACTTTTTTGTCTCCAGATTTTAAGATTAAGGTTCATAGTAAACTTATTATTTGTAGGATCTTACTTTAACTTCAATATTTTCAAATAAAAGTTCTTCTTTATGAAGTTTAGCATCCGATGGTTGCCCTGTATATTCCCAAGCAGAAACATAGGTATACTTTTCATCATCCCTTTTCGCTTCTCCTTCAGGAGTTGAATACTCTTCTCTAAAATGACCTCCACAGGATTCATTTCTTTCAAGAGCATCCTTAGCAAATAATTCTCCAAGCTCTAAAAAATCAGCAACTCTTCCGGCCTTTTCAAGTTCAGTATTCATTTCATTTTCCTGACCAGGAACACTAACATTATTCCAAAAATCTTCTCTTAGCTGTTTGATTTCAGCAATTGCTTCTTTCAATCCTTGTTCTGTTCTTGCCATACCACATTTATCCCACATAATTTTACCTAAAATCTTATGATAATAGTCTACAGAATTCTTTCCATTGTTATTGATTAACTTATTAATTCTTTCTTTAACTAATTTTTCAGCTTCATCAAACTCTTTAGAATCAATTGAAATTGGTCCTGTTCTAATATCATCAGCTAGATAATCTCCTATAGTGTATGGAAGAACAAAATATCCATCGGCTAATCCCTGCATAAGTGCTGAAGCTCCTAATCGATTTGCTCCGTGATCAGAGAAATTAGCTTCACCAATAGCATACAATCCGGGAACTGTGGTCATTAAATTATAATCTACCCATATACCTCCCATTGTATAATGAACAGCTGGATAAATCATCATTGGTGTTTTATATGGGTTTTCATCAACAATTTTTTCATACATCTGAAACAAATTACCATATTTAGAACGAACTATTTCAGTTCCCAAATTGGTAACAACAGAAGTATTGTTGACATCCAATCCTTTAAGCAAAGCTTGTTCTTTTCCATATCTAGCAATTGCTGAACTAAAATCTAAAAAAACAGCCTCTCCAGTCTGATTCACTCCATATCCAGCATCACAACGTTCTTTAGCAGCTCTTGAAGCTACATCTCTTGGAACTAGATTTCCAAATGCTGGATATCTTCTTTCTAGGTAATAATCTCTATCCTCTTCAGCGATATCAACGGCCTTAATTTTTCCTGAGCGTAATCCTTCAACATCTTTCATATGTTTAGGAACCCATATTCGACCATCATTTCTCAATGACTCAGACATTAAGGTAAGTTTAGACTGATAATCTCCAGATCTAGGAATACAAGTTGGATGAATTTGAGTGTAACAAGGATTGGCAAAAAAAGCCCCCTTCTTATGTGCCTTCCATGCTGCTGTAACATTACTCCCCATTGCATTGGTAGATAAAAAATACACATTACCATAACCTCCAGAAGCCAAAACGACAGCATGAGCTGAATGACGCTCAATTTCACCAGTCACTAAGTTTCTAGCAATAATCCCTCTAGCTTTTCCATCAACAATAACCACATCAAGCATTTCATGCCTATTGTGCATACTTATTTTTCCTCTAGCTATTTGTCTATTCATAGCTGAGTAAGCTCCTAGCAACAATTGCTGACCAGTTTGTCCTTTAGCATAAAATGTTCTAGAAACCAATACTCCACCAAAGGATCTATTATCTAGCAATCCACCGTAATCTCTAGCAAATGGAACCCCTTGAGCAACACATTGATCAATAATATTGGCAGATACTTCAGCTAAACGATATACGTTTGCCTCTCTAGACCTGTAGTCACCACCTTTAACCGTATCATAAAACAATCTATAGGTTGAATCACCATCACCTTGGTAGTTTTTTGCAGCGTTAATACCCCCCTGAGCGGCAATTGAATGCGCCCTTCTTGGACTATCTTGATAACAAAAAGTTTTCACATTATAACCCAATTCAGCCAAGGTCGCAGAAGCAGAACCACCAGCCAAACCAGTACCTACAACAATAACATCAATGTTTCTTTTATTTGCAGGGTTAACTAGATTAATCTTATCCTTGTAAGTGGTCCATTTATTTTTCAATTCCCCATCAGGCACCTTTGACTTAAGTAAAGTAGAAAAATCTTGTTTTTTTTGTTGAGCAGGCAACTCATATATTTTAAAGGCTTCAACTTTTTCTATTAAAAGCTTGTTTTTTCTTTCGTGGTCTGGATCAGAAGACTTAACAGGATAACGATTAGAATTTTTATGCCAATCTGTATCCCAGTCTTTAAGTCTACATTTAACACCTGTACTTTTCTTAATAATTCGTGCTTTTGAGTTTTCAGAGTCTTTATGATAATAACGAATGCATATCATCAACTCTTCAGACCTCTTATATTCAGACTTTGGTTTTCGGTAATTTAGTGAAAAAGTTAACTTATTCATTTTGTAAATGTGTTACAAATGTAAACTAAAATTAATTAAAAAAGCATATAAATGGGAAAAAAACAAAAATCTTTGTAACACAACGACCATATCTGTTATTTAGAACAATTCTAAATAAAATTTTGACATGAATTTAACAGTGTTATTGTGTTACAATTTACAAATGATTATGACTTACGTAATGAAACACAGCAACAAAGATAAATCCCGCTGGAACAAGGATTGCGAAAAGATAACTTAATCTTGAAAGCAACAATTTATTGTTGCTTTTTCTAAATCCAACCGACTGAAAAGAAGATTGAAAACCATGAATTAAATGAAGTGCTAAAAAAACAAAAGCAACAACGTAGGCGACAACACGAGCGGGCGAAACAAACTTCTCGTGAAGCTCATGATAATATCTAAAACTACCATCAGCTAATTTACCTGTCATATCACCCACCACATATTTTGTAGAAATTTCAGGGATCCAAAAATCAATAAAGTGCAAAACCAAAAATGCCAAAACAGTTAATCCAGAAATAATCATATTTCTAGACATCCAAGAAGAATTTGCAGCAGGCTTATTGTAAGCATAAGAAACATCTCTAGCTTTATTATTTCTATACTCCAAAAACATTCCCATAACAAAATGAAAAACAACAGCAAAAATCAAAACGGGCTGAAGCAAAAACTGAACTAAAGGGTTTGTTCCCATGAAATGAGAAACCTCATTAAACATTTCTTCACTAAATACAGAAAGGGTATTAATAGTCAAATGCTGAACAAGAAAAAACATAAGAAAAAAACCTGAAAGTGCCATAAGCACCTTATAACCAATTGACTTATAGAAAGATGAACTACTCATGATTCATGACTTCGGATAATTTTCACAAAAATATCTTATTGTACAATACAATTTAAAGTTTAACTAAATTTAATTGGTTATTTAGAATCATTCAAAACTTGTTTAAAAAGAAAATCAATCTACAAATATGCGTTTAACTTTATCTATTACCACTTCTGCCATTTTTAATTTAGCTTCGTGAGTCCATCCAGCAATATGAGGTGTAAATAAAACATTTTGTTTGTTTTTTAATTCGTTAATTACTTTTTCTTTGGTAAGGTCAAGAGATTCAAAAGAATGATTTTCAATTTCTAAAACATCTAAACAAGCACCTTTAACAACACCTAAATTTATTGCCATAGCTAAATCTTTTAACACAACAGATTGTCCCCGAGCTGAATTAATAAGAATTATCGGTTTCTTAAATTTTTTTAAAAAATCAAGGTCAACCATTCCAACAGTCTCATTCGTAAGTGGAGTATGCAAACTTAATACATCTGTTTTTTCAAAAATCTTTTCCATTGAGACTTCTTTTACAAAGGAGTCAGAATAGTCAGACTTGTACTTATCGTAAGCAATCACTTGAACTCCAAACCCAGCTAATTTTTCTGCAAAACAACTCCCCATATATCCATAACCTATAATACCTATAGTTTTTCCTTTTAATTCGTGCCCCCTGTTTTTTTCTCTATCCCATTTACCAATTCTAACCTCACTATCAGCAATAGTTAAATTCGTTAATAAAGCCAATAACATTCCAATAATATGCTCAGCAACAGCATCTTTATTACCTTCTGGAGATCTAAAAACCTTGATAGAATTAATGTCACAATAGTTAAGATCGATATTTTCTAAACCTGCACCAGGTCTACCAATAAATTTTAACTTAACTGCTTTAGACAATATTTTCTGATCAAGAGTAAACCTGCTTCTAATAATTAAACCTTCAAAAGAATTGATTTCTTGAACCAACTTACTATAATCCCAATCATATGCTTCAACCACAGTCCAATTCCATTTTAAAAATTGCTGCTTAAACAACTCATGAACACGATCAACTAATAAAATTTTCATTTTAAGGGAAATATATAGCCCATCCAATAAGAAAATAAAGCAATAAACCTATTACATCATTTGTTGTTGTTATAAATGGTCCTGTTGCCAATGCAGGGTCTATTTTATAACGATTTAGAACTAAGGGAATAAATGTTCCAAAAAGACCAGCGTATAAAAACACCGAAATCAATGCAACCCCAATTGTTAACGCCAAAAGAGGGGTGATATCTGTTAAAAAGCAAAAAACAAGAGCAATTAACGAACAAATAACCCCATTAACTAAGGCTACCATAAGTTCCTTAATTAGTTTTTTAGCTACTGAATCGATTTCCAAGGAGTTATTCGCAAGAGATTGAACAATTATTGCAGAAGACTGAACACCAACATTACCTCCCATAGCTAAAATTAATGGAATAAAAGAAGCCATAATAGGAAATTTTCTTATTTCATCTTCAAAACTACCAATAACATAGGCGCCAAGAATTCCTCCTGTTAAACCAATTAGTAGCCAAGGCAACCTTGCTCTACTTAACACCCATACATTATCAGATGATTCAACTTTCTCAGAAATACCACTTGCCATTTGATAATCTTTCTCCGCCTCTTCCTTTATCACTTCCAAAGCATCATCAATAGTGATTCTTCCAATTAGCATTCCAACATCATTCACAACAGGGATGACCACTAATTCATATTTTTCCATAATAGAGGCCACTTCTTCTGAAGGAATAAGCGCATCTACATGAATGGGATCTGGACGATAAAGGTCCTTTATTAATGTTTTATCTGAAGCGTATAAAAATTTCTTTAATGATAACGTTCCCTTAAGCTTGGCTTTGTTGTCAATTACATAAATTGTAAAAACATTATCAACATCTTCAACTTGTTTGCGAAGCATTTTAAGGGCCTCTTTAACAGTCCAGTTAATATTGGCAGCAACAAATTCTTTAGCCATAATTCCACCCGCACTATCTTCTTCATAATTAAGCAGATCTGTAATGTCACTAGATTGAGATTCATCTTTAATTTCACTAAGAACCTCTTCCTGTTTTTTTTCAGGTAAATCTTGAATTAAATCAGTAGCATCGTCTGAATCCATGTTTTCAATAGATTCAGCGATCTCCTTAGCTGAAAGAGAGGCTAAAAATTTATCTCTAACATCTTCATCAATTTCAACTAAAACATCAGCTGCCTGTTCCTCATCCAATAGCTGATAAATGTATTGAGCTTCCTGAAGATTAACATAATCCATAATCTCAGCAATATCAGCGGGGTGTAATTCATTAACATTTTTAATAATAAATAGGCTGTCCTTCTCACTTACAGCATGAGAAACATCACTTAAAAATTGTTTGGTTAATTCAAACTGCATTTTAACTTATTTGAAACGTTTGCTAATGATACTGATTTCAAAAGCGAAAATAAACAATTAGGTTGAACTAAAAGAGGTTCTTTATAGGGATTCTAAAAAATTGGTTAACTCAACAAAGTCATTAACAGACAATTGTTCTGGTCGTTTGGTAAAAAGATGGTGATCAACAATTTTGCTCCCAACAAATGATCTAACTGTATTTCTAATCATTTTTCTTCGTTGATTAAAGGTAGATTTAACAACTCTTTTAAACAACTCTTCATTACAAGGCAATTGTTTTAATGCATTTCTTTTAATTCTAATTACTCCAGATTTTACTTTTGGAGGAGGGTTAAAAACATGTTCATCTACGGTGAACAAATATTCAACATCATAATATGCTTGAATCAGAACACTCAAAATCCCATAACTTTTAGTGCCTGGTTGTTGAACAACCCTAATAGCAACTTCTTTTTGAAACATCCCAACCAATTCTTGCACAACTTGTTTTTCCTCCAAAATTTTAAAAAGAATTTGAGATGAAATATTGTAAGGAAAGTTTCCAACAACAACAATTTTTTGATTGGCAAATTCTGTGAAATCCAATTTTAAGAAATCTTCATTACGAACCTCTAAATCAGGATAATTTAACGCTAGATAGGCTACAGATTCCTTGTCAACTTCATATGCAATAATGGGTTGTTTTCTTTCTAATAAAAATTTTGTCAAGGCTCCAGTTCCTGGACCAACCTCAATGATTTTAAAATTATCAGCATTATAGCTAATAGATAAAGCTATTTGTTTACTTATGGATTCATCTTTTAAAAAATGCTGTCCTAAATGTTTTTTTGGTTTTACCATTTAAGAAAAAGATTGCATCTGTATTAAACGATTGTATACTCCATCCTTTTCAATCAACTCTTGATGAGTTCCTCTTTCTACAATTTCACCCTTATTCATTACCAGAATACAATCTGCATGTTGAATAGTAGATAAACGATGTGCGATAACCAAAGAAGTTCTGTTTTTCATTAATCGATGAAGTGCCTGCTGTACAAGTTTTTCAGCTTCAGTATCTAATGCTGATGTTGCCTCATCCAAAATTAAAACATCAGGATTTTTTAATACCGCTCTTGCAATGGCAATACGTTGCTTTTGTCCTCCAGATAATTTCCCACCACCATCTCCAACAATAGAATCGTACCCATTTTCAAAACACATAATAAAATCATGAGCATTGGCAATTTTTGCAGCATTCTCAACATCTTCTTTAGACGCATTCTCAACAGAAAATGCGATGTTGTTAAAGATAGTGTCGTTAAATAAAATACTTTCTTGAGTAACTATCCCAAGTAGAGAACGCAGACTTTTTAAAGACAGCTCATTAATCGGAACATCATCAATTTTAACTTGCCCCTTTTGAGGCTCATAAAATCTTGGCAATAAATCTGCTAGAGTCGTTTTACCTGATCCAGACTGACCAACTAAAGCAATGGTTTGTCCTTTTTTAAGTTCTAATGAAATATCATTCAAAACCCAATCTTTCTCATATTTAAATGAGACATTGGAAAAAGAAATATCTGAATTAAGGGATTTAATGTTTTTAGCATCTGGTTGGTCAAAAATTAATACTTCAGCATCAGTAATATCCTTTATCCTGTTAATTGCCGACAAACCTTTTTGGGCATTTGAATAGGCCTTGGTTATTGCCTTAAAAGGAGAGATTAATTGTGATAAAAAGGCAATATAAGCAATGAAAAAAGATCCATCTATATTTCCATCAATTGCCAATAATCCTCCATACCACAAAACAGCTGCAATGAGCGTTATTCCTAAAAACTCACTCATTGGAGAGGCTAAATCTGCTTTTCTGTACATTTTAATCATCAGTCGATTATACTCTTTATTAAGCTGATCAAATCGTCTAATAGATTTTTCTTCTACACTAAATCCTTTAATTATTCTAAGCCCAGAAATGGACTCTTCTAAAAAAGCTATTAAATCACCCAATTTAGATTGTCCTTTCGTAGCATTCCCCCTTAATCTTTTAGCAATAAAACCAATCATCACACCAGCAATTGGGAAAAAAACAGCCAAAAACAATGTAAGTTCTGGACTCATCCATATTAAAATCACAAAATAAATTACAATATTTAAGGGATCTCTAAAAGTGGCCTCAATGGATTTTAAAATAGACCATTCCACCTCCTTTAAATCGTTGGTCATCTTGGATATGATATCTCCTTTTTTCTCTTCACTAAAAAAAGACAGCTGTAAATTTAAAATTTGACTATACATGGTATTTCTATAGTCTTTAATCACTCCATTTCGAATAACAGCAATAAAATAAAGTGCAAAATAAATAGAAGCGTTTTTCAAAAAAGTAAACAGTACCACCATAATACAGACGTACATTAAAACAACTGCTGAACCATTAAGCTGAATTTGCTCAGCTAAAAAGTAAAAACCATGCTCTTTCAAAGAATAGCCATCACTAAAAAAATCCGTAACTGGTTTGTTCTCTAATATTTTTTGAACTTTGCCATCCTGATTAAAAAGGATTTCCATAATAGGTATTAGCAAAATGATAGAAAAAGCTGAAAACAGCATCCCCAGAACATTAAAAAAAACATTTAATGCTGCGTGCTTGTAATAACCCTTTACGAGAGTAAGTATTTTTAAAAATTCAATCATTTACGATTCTCAAACGTGCTCAAAGATACTATTATGGAACTAAAAATATTCTTATGTATCCTATAATTTACACCAATTGAATATATAACTGTAGAGTTAAAAGGTTTTATATAAATTTGCCTTCATGAACATTAGACAAGAAAAAATAGCCAGCCTACTGCAAAAAGAGTTGGGTAGCTATTTTCATAAAGAATCCAGAACCATCTGCAAAGGAGCAATGGTAAGTGTAACTGTTATTCGCTTAAGCCCAGACCTTTCTATTGCAAAAGTTTACTTAAGTATTTTTGGGACTAAAAACCCCCAAGAAGTATTTGAAAATATTTTAGGCCTTTCAGCTACCATTCGCTATGAAATTGGAAAAACATTAAGACATCAGCTTCGAAAAACTCCTTCTTTTCAATTTTATTTAGATGATTCTTTCGATTATTCTAAGAAAATTGACGATTTATTAAATAGCTAATGAAATCATTATATAAATATTTATTAAATACGCTTCCCAGGCCACTTTTGATAAGATTGAGCTATTTATTTAAACTTGTTGCGCCTTTACTATACAAGGGCAATAATGTTTATTGTCCAGTTTGTAAAAAGTCGTACAGAAAGTTTCTTTCCTATGGATCAAAAGTGGTACATAGAGAAAATGTTCTTTGCCCATATGATTTAACACTTGAAAGGCATCGATTAATGTGGTATTATCTAGAAAACCACAGCGACTTTTTTAAAAAACAACACCTTAAGCTATTGCACATTGCTCCTGAACAATGCTTTCACAAGTTGTTTAAGAAACAAAAAAACCTTACTTATGTCACTGGAGATTTAGAATCACCAATTGCAGATTTACACTTTGATCTTCATAAAATTCCTCTAAAAGACAATTCGTTTGATGTTGTTTTTTGCAATCATGTTTTGGAACATGTAGAAAACGACAAACAATGTATGAAAGAACTTTATAGAGTACTTAAACCTGGAGGTTGGGGGATTTTTCAAGTTCCCATTGATTGGAATAGGAAAGAAACATACGAAGATAAAAGCATTACATCTTTAGAAGATCGTGAAAAACACTATTGGCAAAAAGATCATGTAAGACTTTATGGTTTAGACTATCCAAATAAATTATCAGATGTTGGATTTAAGGTTGAAGCATTTGATTACCACAAGCATATTGAGCAATCAAAACAAGAAAGCTACAGACTTCATAAAGATGAAATTTTATACATATTAAACAAACCCTAATTTATATCTATTCTTACAAAGCACATACTGTAGATGATTTAATAAAGCCCGCAAAAAAAATCGTGTCATTAATAAACGACCATTCGGTTTTTACTTTTAAAGGTAATATGGGTTCCGGAAAAACCACATTAATCGGAGTTGTGTGTAATCTTCTAGAAACTGAACCAGCTTCTTCTCCTACATATGCCATTGTAAACAGCTACAAAAGCACTAAAATCGGAGATGTTTTTCATTTTGACTGTTATAGATTAAACAATCAAAACGAGGCTATTGAAAGTGGATTAGATGAAATTATCTACTCAGGATCACCATGCTTTATTGAATGGGCAGATAAAATTCAAAACCTTTTGCCAAATAAGTTCGTAGAGGTAAAAATTGAGCCACATAATACTTACAGAACAATAACAATTACACTATGATTTCATCCGGAGATGCCCTTAAATCTCTTGCAAGAGAAGCTGCTATGTTACCTCAAGAAGAAATGCTTGAAGTAGGCAAAAAAAAACAAAGCTTATATATTGGAATTCCTAAGGAAACTGAATTTCAAGAGCAAAGAGTTGCACTTGTTCCTGAAGCTGTAAATCTTTTAGTTTCTAATGGACATAAGGTAGTAATAGAAACCAATGCTGGTGCAAATGCCAATTTTACAGATAACGACTTTAGTGAGGCTGGAGCTAAAATTGTCTATTCTCCAGAAGAAGTTTATGAATCTGATATTATTCTTAAAGTAACTCCTCCATCAATAAAAGAAATCTCCTTAATGAAACACAAGCAGATCTTGTTTTCTGCCTTACAACTTACTGTTCAACCTGGAGATGCCTTAAAAAAATTAATCACCAAAAAAATTACTGCTATAGCCTGGGATTATATTGAAGATGAAGAAGGGGTTTTTCCTGTAATTCGTTCAATGGGAGAAATTGCAGGTACTACTTCAATTTTAATTGCTGGAGAATTAATGAGTAATGCCAATAATGGCAAGGGATTAATGCTTGGGGGAGTTGCTGGAATAACTCCACCTGAAGTAGTAATTATTGGGGCAGGTACAGTAGGTCAATTTGCTGCAAAGGCAGCTTTATCCCTTGGCGTTTCTGTTAAAGTTTTTGACAACTCTGTTGCAAAGCTAAGAAGAATACAAAGGGATTTAGGACAAAGAGTTTTCACTTCTGTAATTCAACCCAAAGTGTTATCAAAAGCTTTAAGAAGATGTGATGTAGCTATCGGAGCATTAAGAGTTCCTCATGGAAGAACTCCTTGTGTAGTTTCTGAGAAAATGATTAAAGACATGAAAGAAAGCTCAGTTATTGTTGATGTTAGTATTGACAAGGGAGGGTGTTTTGAAACTTCAAAGATTACCACACATGAAAAACCAACGTTTAAAAAACATGGCGTTATTCATTATTGTGTGCCAAATATTGCTTCAAGAGTATCTAGAACAGCAAGCTATGGCCTAAGTAATATTTTTGCTCCTCTTTTAATGGAGATTGCTGAAAGAGGTGGCTGCGAAAAACTAATTCAAACCGAAATTGGTTTTAGGCATGGCGTGTATGTTTACAAGGGGACTTTAACCTCATCCTTTTTAGGAGAAACTTTTAATCTACCTTACAAAGATTTAGATTTATTAATTTCTGCACTTTAGCTTTAGCTTTAGCTAACATACATTACAGACTTAACTGCATCCATAACTTTTTTAACATTTGGTAAAGCCTCCTCAATTAAATTTTTAGAAAATGCAAAAGGAGTATCTGCCTGCATTACTCTAACAACAGGAGAATCCAAATAATCAAAAGCATAACGTTGTATATGAAAAGCCAGTTCACTTGAAATTGAAGCTAATGGCCAACTTTCTTCAACAACTACACATCGATTTGTTTTCTTTACCGACTCTACAATAGTATGGTAATCTATTGGTCGTATGGATCTAAGATCAATAATTTCACAGCTTATTCCCTCTTTAGAAAGTTCTTCTACAGCAGCATGTACCACCTTTAGTATCTTACCAAAAGATACAATTGTAACATCACTACCATTTTCTCTTATGTTCGCCTTACCAATAGGAACAAGGTATTCATTATCAGGTATTTCACCTTTATCTCCATACATTTTCTCAGATTCCATTACTAAAACAGGATCATCATCTCGAATAGCAGATTTTAACAAACCCTTAGCGTCATAAGGTGTAAAAGGAGTAACCACCTTCAACCCTGGCACATGAGCATAAAAAGACTCAAAGCTTTGAGAGTGAGTCGCGGCCAATTGACCTGCAGTTCCATTTCCACCTCTAAATACTATTGGACAACCATATTGCCCACCACTCATTTGCAACATTTTTGCCGCACTATTTATAATTTGATCAGAAGCCAGTAAAGCAAAATTCCAAGTCATAAATTCAACAATTGGACGAAGCCCATTCATTGCTGCACCAACAGCAATACCAGCAAAACCAAGCTCAGCAATTGGAGTATCAATTGCTCTTTTGGGTCCAAACTCATCTAACATCCCTTGAGATACTTTATAGGCACCATTGTACTCAGCAACTTCCTCTCCCATAAGAAAAACATTTTCATCTTTTCTCATCTCTTCAGACATAGCCTCATTTAAAGCTTCTCTATATTGAACTGTTCTCATATTACTTTTTTAAGGACAACAAAATTAACTTTTAATAGCCTAAAAAAACGATTTTTTAGTCAAATTTTCGCTAACCTAATAAAATGATTAAAAAAATTAAAAACAATGTATGCTTGCATATTAAAAAAAAGTAGCTTTGGTCGGCAATAAAAAATACATTATTTTAAATTTGCACAAATAAATATTTAATCTAAAATATATTCAATGAAAATATTAGTATGCATAAGCAAATCACCAGACACAACTGCGAAAATTGCCTTTACAGATGGCAACTCAAAGTTTGATGAAAATGGTGTTCAATATATAGTAAATCCTTATGATGAATGGTATGCACTTGTAAGAGCTCTAGAACTTGTTGAAGCAAATGGCGGAACAGTTACTACAATAACAGTTGGAACTGCCGCTGATGACCCCACAATTCGAAAAGCATTAGCAATTGGCGCAAATGATGCAGTAAGAATTGATGGCCAGGCATTAGACGCAAGCTATGTGGCAAAACAAATTAGTGAATATGCTAAAGACAAAAACTTTGATATCATATTTACTGGTAAAGAAACCATTAATTACAATGGGGCACAGGTTGGTGGAATGATTGCTGAAAATCTTAACCAACCATTTATCTCTCTTGCAACGAAATTAGATATTAATGGTGAAACCGCTACTTTAGAAAGAGATGTTCAAGGCGGAGTTGAAGTAGTTGAAGTAAATACTCCGTTTGTTATAAGTGCAGCTAAAGGTATGGCAGAGCAAAGAATTCCAAATATGAGAGGAATAATGGCAGCAAGAACAAAGCCTTTGAATGTAGTTCCTGCAGTTGATCTCGAAAATCTTACAACTGTTGTAAGCTATTCACTTCCTGAAGCGAAAGAAGGCTGCAAGTATATAGATCCAGAAAATATGGATGAATTAGTAGATTTATTGCATAACCAATCAAAAGTAATTTAATCATGTCAGTATTAGTTTTTATAGAAGCAAAAAATAAAGTTTCAAAAGCTGCTTTAGAAGCAGTTTCTTACGGAAGTAAAATCGGGTCAACAACAGTTATTACTTTCGGTGATATAAGTTCAGACGAATTAGCTATTGTCGGAGAGTATGGCGGGGAAAAAGTATTGATTCATAGAGGAATAAATAAATCTAACGACCAGCAATTAACCAATTTAATTCATGCTGCAGTTGAATCTTCTGGAGCAACTATTGTAGTTCTATCTCAAGATCAAACTGGAAAAAGCATTGGCCCTAGAGTTGCTGCTAAGTTAAATGCTGGACATGTTTCTGGTGCAATTGATTTACCGGACACCTCCAATGGATTCCAGGTTAATACAAATGTTTTTTCTGGAAAAGCAATGGCAACCGTAGCTGTTCATTCAGACAAAAAAGTAATCTCCATTCTACCCAACTCAATTTCTCCAGAAAAAACTGGTGGCTCCACAACTATAGAAGAGTTTGATGCCGATCTTGGTGAAGGAAAAATTGTTGTTAAAGAAATGAAAACTCAAGGAGAAGGTATTCCTTTACCTGAAGCAGAGCTAGTAGTATCTGCTGGAAGAGGACTTAAAGGACCTGAAAACTGGGGAATTGTTGAGGACCTTGCTAAAACATTAGGAGCAACTACTGCTTGCTCAAGACCTGTTGCTGATATTGGTTGGAGGCCTCATCATGAACACGTTGGCCAGACTGGAATTGCCATTCGTCCCAACTTATACATAGCTGCTGGTATTTCTGGAGCAATCCAGCATTTAGCAGGTGTTAACGGAAGTAAAGTAATCGTAGTAATTAATACTGACGCTGAAGCACCTTTCTTTAAAGCTGCTGATTATGGAGTTGTAGGAGATGCTTTTGAGGTTTTACCTAGATTAAATGAGGCATTTAAGAAATTCCATAATTCACAAAACTAATTAAGCAGAAATTAGTATTTTCGTTAAACGCTTAAATTGGGGTAAGCCTCCCAATTTTTCATATTAATATGGATAAAATAAAACTTGAAATTGCAGGCTTATCTTACAGCCAAACTCAATCAGGGGCATATGCTTTAGTACTTGCTGAAGCCAATGGTAAAAGAAGGCTTCCAATTATTATTGGAGGGTTCGAGGCTCAGGCCATTGCTATAGAATTGGAGAATATGACCCCTAGTAGACCACTTACTCACGATTTATTTAAAAACTTTGCAGAACAATACCAAATTAACATTAACGAGATAATCATTTACAATCTTGTTGAGGGTATATTTTTTGCAAAACTCTACTGTGAGCAAAATGGAGTTGAAATTCAAATTGATTCTCGTACCTCAGATGCAATTGCTCTAGCAGTAAGATTTGAATGTCCTATATATACCTACGAATTTGTTTTAAGTCAAGCGGGAATTATATTAGAAGATGAAGAACAAAACGATGATGAAGCTGACTTAATAGATGAAGAGTATGATATGGATGACTTTAATGCTGACCCAGTAGAAAGATTAACGTTAAGTGAACTAGAGCTAAAGCTTAAAGAGTCAATTGAAAACGAAGACTACGAATCAGCATCTAAAATTAGAGATGAAATTAAAAGAAGAGCTGATAATTAAAATTACTTATTGAAGACAATTAAAAAAGGTATACTTGGGTTACTAGTACTGCTGGTTACACTATCTTGTACTGAAGAAAAAAAATCATCTACATTTGATTTGATTCAGGGGAAATGGAAGCTTTCTAGAGTGGAGTGGTCAACTGGAACTGTTGACAATGTTCCACAAGAGAACTCCTACTATTTTATTCTTAATTCATCAAAGTCAGCAAACAACTTTATCATAGATGGGAATAAGGGAAGCTGGAGCTTTTCAGACTCTATTATTTTTATGAACTACATGCCTAACGAGGTTCATTCCAAAGTAGACTCATTGGTGATTTTAAAAAATGAAAATAGCTACGTTGCTGAATTTAAAAGTGGAGACGAAAAAGTTCTCACTATTGATGAAAACGGGGTTCATCCTGAACAGTTAAGCACAATGATGGAGCTAATTTTAGTTACTAAAAATGAACTTCAGCTTTACAGTGATGGTTCTCTTTATATTTATTCAAAGGAAACAATTTCTAGTTCTGGATTTTCATTTATTTCTATAATAAGAGGAGCAATTGGAATACTATTTTTTCTTTTCCTTGGATGGGTATTTAGTATTGATCGAAAAAACATTAATTGGGCACTTGTAGGAAAAGGAGTTGGATTACAACTTTTTATCGCAATTATGGTATTGAAGTTTCCTATAGTAGAAGCCATTTTTGATGGAATCAGCTATGGGTTTGTAAAATTAATAGGTTTTACAGATTACGGATTTACGTTTTTATTTAAAACCATATCAACTGGTGAAGTAGAAACACCTCTAATGAATTTTGCCTTTAAAATATTACCTACCATAATTTTCTTCTCAGCTCTTGTTAGCCTTTTTTACTATTGGGGAATTATTCAAAAAATAGTCTATGCTTTTGCCTGGCTTATGAAAAAATTCATGAAGCTTTCAGGTGCTGAAAGCTTAGCTGCTGCTGGCAATGTGTTTTTAGGTCAAACAGAAGCCCCCTTACTTGTAAAACCATATTTACTGAAAATGACAACGTCCGAAATGATGTGTTTAATGACTGGAGGAATGGCAACCATAGCAGGTGGAGTATTGGCAGCATATGTTGGATTTCTAGGTGGCGATGACCCTGAGCAGCAAGCATTCTTTGCCAAACATTTATTAACCGCATCTATTATTTCTGCCCCTGCTGCAATTGTTGCAGCAAAAATGTTGGTTCCAGAAAATGAAAAAATAAATGAAGATTTAAGTATTAATAAAGAAAAAATTGGAACCAATGCTCTTGAAGCAATTGCCAATGGCACAACCGATGGTTTAAAGCTAGCCATTAATGTAGGGGCAATGCTATTAGTTTTCATTGCCATAATGGCGCTATGTAATGGCATTCTTTTTCAGATTGGCGGATGGACAAATGTTAATGAACTAATTGCAAATCATACTCCTTACGATAGTTTGTCATTTGAATTTCTTTTAGGTTATTTAGGAAGACCTCTTGTTTGGATAATGGGTATAAGCTGGGAAGACTCCATTTATGTAGGTGAACTACTGGGAATAAAAACAGTACTTAATGAATTTGTTGCCTACCCAAGATTGGGAGAAATGAAAGCTTCAGGATTAATTTCTGAACGCTCTGTAATTATGTCTACTTATTTACTTTGTGGGTTTGCCAATTTTGCATCAATAGGAATTCAAATAGGTGGTATTGGTGCCTTGGTTCCTTCAAGAAAAGGATTACTTTCCAAACTAGGAATAAGAGCTTTAATTGGTGGTACAATAGCTTGTATTCTTACTGCAACAGTTATTGGAATGACATTATAAATGGCATAAATTATTCACTAAATAAGCCACTTATTAACGTAACCTTCAACCTTAATTTTGGAACAACTATATTTATCGAAATTTATCGTCTTTTTATGAAACAATACCTTAATTTATTAAATCATATTGTAGAAAATGGAACTCAGAAGGGAGACCGAACAGGTACTGGTACAATAAGTTGTTTTGGACATCAACTAAGATTTGATCTTCAACAGGGGTTCCCTTTACTAACTACAAAAAAACTTCACCTTAAATCTATAATACATGAACTTTTATGGTTCTTAAAAGGAGAAACAAACATTGATTATTTAAAACAGCATCAGGTAAGAATATGGGATGAATGGGCCGATGAAAATGGTGATTTAGGACCAGTTTATGGTCATCAATGGAGAAATTGGAACAGTGAAAATATTGATCAAATTGAAAATTTAATTACTGAACTAAAAACCAATCCAAACAGTAGAAGGATGTTGGTTTCCGCTTGGAACCCTAGTGTACTTCCTGATTCAACATTATCCTTTGCAGATAATGTTGCGAATGGTAAAGCGGCACTACCACCTTGCCATGCCTTTTTTCAATTTTATGTTGCTGATGGAAAACTCTCTTGTCAGCTTTACCAAAGAAGTGCAGATACTTTCTTGGGAGTACCTTTTAACATTGCTTCTTACGCCCTGTTCACTATGATGATTGCTCAAGTATGCAACCTTGAACCAGGAGATTTTGTACATACTTTTGGGGATGTCCACTTATACAACAACCATTTAGAGCAAGCAAAAATTCAACTAGAAAGAGAACCAAGGGCACTTCCTAAAATGATAATTAACCCTGAAGTAAAGGATATTTTCAGCTTTAAATATGAAGACTTTCAATTAGTAGATTACAATCCCCATCCACATATAAAGGCAGCCGTTTCAATATGATAGTTTCAATGATTGCAGCTGTTGCACTAAATTCGGTGCCGCTTGCAACGCCGGGCGGAGGCGGCGGTCCCAAGAGGCGATTGGCCTCAGCCACGGCCTTCTCTGCCTCCT